>JBQTIM010000126.1:0-8546 GCA_052388135.1 Elusimicrobiota bacterium | reverse complement strand
CTTCCCAAAAAGTCCAGCGGCGCGTGCAGGACTATGTGGTTCCCTTCCTGGAAGAGCTTCCCATGTTCCTGGCCCTGACTTTCGGAGGCTGGCCCGTTTACCTGGCCATCCGGGTCCTTTTCGTCCTGGCCCACTTCCTGCAAGACCTCCGCGCGCCGCCCGGGGAAAAACTCGGTTTTTGGCGCAGCATTGCCGTACCCCTCATTTTCTCCTTAATTTCTCTCCCCATCTATCTTTTCGTCGATGCCCCCACCGGCCAATTTGCACTCGTCACGCTGACCCATATGGCGAGCAACATTTCCGCCACTCTGCGGCGGCGCATTTTGGCCCTAACGGCTTCAATCGTTGCCGCCCTCACGTTCTGGAATGCGGCGCCCGCCGGCGCGGAACCCCCGCGATTTGCCGTGAACGAAGACGGCCGCTTAACGGTTGAGGTGGTGGACAAATGGCAAACGGACAACCGCTCCACGTTGACCTGGATCGCCGGACAGATTCTGACCGCTCAGGGAGCAGCCGAGCCATCGGAAACCGAAATTCAGGAATTGATCGAAAGAATTCGCGAGGCCAACCCGTCTTTTGTTGATGCGAATATCATCTTTCAGGGAACAATCCAAATCCCCGGCGAATATCCCGACGACACTATACGTGTTTTAACCGGCGCTTCCCGTATCTCGGACGCCACCACGACCACGACATCTCCGGCGACGCCTCAAACAAGCTCTCCGGGAACCACCACAACGACGACTCTAACGGAGCGGGCGGGCGGGAGCCGGCCGGACCCGATCTGGAGGCGAATTGGGATTCCCGCAATCGTGTTTGGAGTGTTGTCCCTTCCCGTTCTTTATCTGCTTTCGCGGTTACGGCGCGGGAGCGGCGCCTCCGCCCGTTCTTCGGGTGATGGCGCGGGATCCCTAACGCAACAAGGCCAAGACAGAGAGGAACGTCTCCTCATCCGAAGGCGGGAACTGCTCCGCGATATTCAAGTCATGCACTGAGCCGTTGATAAGGCGTTCGTAGATGAGGTTCAATTGCCCTGGAATGTTAAAGATTTTCTGTTGAATCTTCTCGGGCAAGCTAAAAGTGCGTTTAACATCGACGAAGCCGCCGCCATCTTGAAGGTTTTGATAGACACCCGAATAGATGATGAGGCGATTCGTCTGATCGAGCTTTTTCTCGATAAACCGGGGATTTCGGATGTGATCCGACGCGTCGCTCAAGACGATCCGGCCCGAGTCGCCGGGGCGCTCGGTGAAATCGCCGCCGCGGGGGCTTTGGCGGACGACAGAGAACATCGGTTGTTTCATCTCGGCCTCGAGGTGTCGCACTTCGGAAATCCCATAACAACGGCAAAGGCGGAGAGCGAATTGGACCTTGTTCTTAAAAAAGAGAACGGCGGATGGACCCTTGTGGAGGTCAAAAACCACGCGCTTCCTGCAAACACGGAAGGGGAAGTGCAGCGATGGTTCGTAAACAAGGGGGTTCATGACGATCTCAACAGAAAGATAGCAGCCATTGAAAGTTTGATTCGTTTGCAGGGCGTCCTCCGTCTTAAAGATGGACAGGAGGTCAATCTTGGGGAAGTGGAGGACTTGATTTTCGCATTCCAAGACAACGGGCTGACGGCCGAGGACCGGAGAATCATCGAAGACCGGATCAACGGCTTCATCAGCGGCGTCAATCGGGAATTCTCCGCGCAAGGGATCAATATCAAGGGGCGCTTGGTCTTTTTTCCGGCCCAGCGTTTGTTTAATCGCGAAGGAGAAGGAATCCGGGTGGGCCCGTCCAGGCGTATCGCCGGCGGGGAGTCGCGGGAGGCCGCCGGGCTTTCCGAGCAATCAAATCAGCTCGAAACGATTCGGAGCGCCATCGACCAAACGGTTAAAACTGCGAAAGAGGCATGGGTTGTCCAAAAGGCGAGCCTTAACAAACGCGTCAGGGAGTGGCTTGGAAACCCGGACGTGCCCGTGTCTTTGTTGGTTGAACATTTTTTGCGCATGCATCACGAAGACCTTCCGCGGGCGCAGGCCGATGTTGAAGAATTGCTGGCACGGCATGGGACCGGCGCTCTTGTTGAAATCCTAGGTCAGGTCAGGTTCGAAGATTCGGGCCAACACAGGAAGCCGTCAGAGGTTCAGCGTCGCCTCGTTGCGCTCAGAGAGAAGTTGCAGGCGCTGGACGCGGCGGTGGAAGGGCCTTCGGAGAGCGATTCCATTGCCGATCTCTGGGGGTCGCGGTATGGGGCGCCCAAGGTGAAAGGCGCGGGACTGGTCGGGTATTACGCGGCCGTTGGGTTCGGCGAGGAAGGCTTGTTCCGGGGGCTCGGCGTGGTGGCGGCGAGCGGGCTGTTGTCGGCGGCGGGAATGGGCGCGGCTTTGAGCCTGGCCATCGCGGTTCCCGTGATCGGCGCGGTTTTTCTGTTTTCCCACACCGTGGCCCGCTGGCGGGCGCGGAAAGACGGAGGCGCCTGGAGGGGCTGGGCCGCCGAGATCGCTTCCGAGTTTTACGTTCCCGCCCGATTCAACAATCCCATCCTCAATGCCGTTGTCGGCGTCGCCCGCTCCCGCTTCGGCGCCACGGTCCTATTCTCCGCCGTTTTCCTTCAGGGCTCTTGGCTCTGGGCCGGGCGCGTGCATTTCGTTTGGGATTATGCCAAAGCTCTGCAGGCGAGGGCCGAGCGGCGGGAAATTGAAAACGTCTTGAACAGGGTGATGATCCCCCGGCAGCTTTTGAAATTGTCCGATGGTTTGGACGACCTGCAGCCCAAATTCAAAGTGGAAGTGAACCCGGAAGTTTTGGCGCAGAGGATCAAAATCACTTTGTTGTTGGACGGCCGGGAATCTCAATCTTTCTCCTGGGAAAGCCTGGGGGAAGTTTTCCGCGCCGTGCCTTCGGAGGAATTGAAAGTTTTGGCGCGGGCGCTTGCGTTTCAGCATGAGGATGAGTTCGTCCAATCCATCAGCGCGCTGTTCGCCTCCGTTCAGGCAAAAGCGAACAACCTGGAGTCGCTGTCGGCGGCCCGGCAGAGGGCGAACGATCATGAGCCGCTGCGGGAAATTGGTTACAAGCACGGCCTTCTTTTCGGGCTGATGTCCCGCGCCGAGGGTGTCGGCGGGGAGAGGTTGAGGCGGCTTTATGGCGCGGTGGCGCAGAGAGTCTTGGACGTGACGCCCGGCGTGCGGCCCCGGCGGGCCCTCGCCAAGACGGCGGAAGGGCATGAGTTCGGTTTTGCCCTTGCGCGAGAGGGCAATTTGCGCCGCTTGGTGGAGATGCTCCGCGAAGCCGATGAAGAGGGGAATCCCCTCCTCGTGCACGTGCCGAAAGACGCTTTGCCGGGGGAGCAGGCCGATGCGGTGGACGTCTTGGCCATGCAGGCGCGGGCCGGCCTTTTCCGCGATGGCCCGATCACGCTTCTGGCGGTTTCGGACAGGACGGACCTGGAGGCGGCTCTGACGGCGCGGCTGGGCCGTTCAGCCACCGAGGCGTGGGAGCGGATCAATTTGGTGGTGATTCCCGAAGACGCCGTTGAAGAGAGAAGGGATGGCCGGCGTTACTATTCCTTGGACAAGGTCTTCGAGTTCATCTCTCAAGACCGCGGGGTGCCTGATTACATAAAGGATATCTTTGGAGCGGCTCTTCAATCCCCCCAAAACGCTGTTCCCGTGTTGTCCCCCGTTCTCTCCCTCTGGACCGGTTCCGAGAGGTATCGCAAGGCCGTGCGGTTGATCCAAATCGTCGGGGGGATGGCTTTGGAGATCGCCTCCGAGGTCTTCGAGCGGTTCCGCCGCGAGGCCCGCGAAGTGGCCACGAAGGCCTGATCCGCCCAGCCGGGCGCCGGCCGTCGGCGCGCGGCAAATTGGTATACTGATCGCATGTCCGCTTTTTCCCAAACCGAGAATGTTTCCAAGACGGAGAGCGCGTCCCTGGTCTATCCCTACCAGGGGGGGCTTTACGTCAACTTGACGAGCAGGTGCCCCACGGCCTGCAAGTTCTGCATCAAATTTTCCTGGGACTACAAGTATCGCGGGTACGATTTGAAACTGCCGGGGGAGCCTTCCGTGGCGGACATCGCGGCGGCGGCGGGGGACGTGGCTTCCCATAAGGAAATCGTTTTCTGCGGTTACGGGGAGTCCACTTACCGGCTGGCGGAGATGCGGGAGCTGACGGGGATTTTCCGGGCCAAGGGCGCGCGGCGCGTGCGGCTGAACACCATCGGCTTGGGGAACCTCATTCACGGCCGGGACATCACGCCGGACTTGGGCGGGTTCTTGGACGCGGTGTCCGTCAGCCTGAACACGGCGGATCCGGAGCAATACGTGGAGCTTCTCCGCCCCCTGCCCGAGTTCCGGCAGAAGGCCTTCGCTTCCGTCCAGGAATTCATTCGCGGGTGCGTGAAGAACGTGCGCGAAACCGTCGTCTCGGCGGTGGAGATGCCCGGCGTGGATTCGGCGGCGGCGCGGAGGCTGGCGGAGTCGCTGGGCGCGCCTTTCCGGCTCCGTCCTTACCTGGACGAATACGAACAGCAGTAAGCGGGCCGGCGCTCTCCGTGCCTTCCTTCCCTTCCTTTCCTGAACGCGTAGGAATCCTGGCCGATGATTTCACCGGGGCCGGCGACGCGGCCTTGGGCCTGTCCGCCGCGGGCCTTCCCATGGAGATCCTCGTGGCCGAGGGCCGTCCTTTGCGCGGGCCCGCGCCGAGCGTCCGTGTGTGGGTTTTGGACACGGAGTCGCGGGCGCTGGCCCCGGCGCTCGCGGCCCGGCGCGTGCGCTCGGCTTTGGAGGCGCTCCGGCGGTGGGGCGCCGATTTCATTTACAAAAAAATCGATTCCGCCCTGCGGGGGCCGGTGCGGGCCGAGCTGGCGGTTTTTCTGCGGGTCGTTTCTCCGGGCCCGCGCCGCGTGGTTTTCGCTCCCGGGTTCCCGAAAGCGGGCCGGACCACGCGGGCCGGCCGCCAATACGTCCTGGGGAAGCCCCTGCATCAATCCATTTTCCGGCGCGATCCTTTGCATCCGGCCCGCACGTCATCCATTGCGGAAGTCTTGGGCGAAGATTTGAACGGGCACCTCTGGACGCCCGACGTGGAAAATCAGGCGGACCTGCGCGCGGCCGCCCGGGCGGTGGCGGGCGGGCGCGCTTTTTCCGGGGCCGCCTGCGGCGCGGCCGGACTGCTGGAAGAGCTGGGCTCTCTCTGGTTAAAGGGAGCGCCGCGGCGACGGTTTCCGGGGGAAGAATCGCCCGGCGGAGCTTCCCGGGCTCGCTCCTGGGCGAACGGCCGCGGCGTCCTCGTGGCCGCCGGGTCGGCCAATCCGGTCACCCGCCGCCAAGTCGGGGATTTGAAGCGCCGGCTGGGAGACGCCCTGGCGACGGCGGGGACTCCCCGCCTTTCCGCGGCCGCGCCCGCCGTGGGGCTGGCCGAGGCGCCGGAGCGGCGGGCGGCGCCGGGCCGCGTGCTGGAGGCGCTGATGGGGGACACGCGCCTGCTGAGCCGCCGTTTCGGGTTCCGCCGCTTCGTGGCGGCGGGAGGCGAGACGGCCCTGGGCCTTTGCCGGCTTTGGAACGTCTTCCGCTGGCGGCCGGCGGGCAAAGTGGCCACGGGCGTGGCGCTGTGCGTTCCGGCCGCCCCGACGAAAAAAGTGCGGGCCCTGGTTTTGAAACCCGGCGGCTTCGGGGACGATGATATACTGTGGAAATGCATCCGAGCCCTCCGCCGCGCTGGCTGACGGCGAAAACGAAGCCGCGGAAACCTTCCCGCGAGGCCTGGCAGAGCCGGCTCCTGGCCGCGCTTTTCTTCGCCGCCGCGGCGGCCGCCCTTTGGAGGCCGGCCGCGGCCTGGCTGGACGCTTTCCGCAACTTCCGGCGCTTCAGCGGCACGCTGCCGGCCGTTCCGGCGGGGGAGCCCGCGCGCAAGGGCCTGTTGGCGGGCGCGTTTCAAGGCGATGAGCCTTTGCCGGAAAAACAGCCCCGCGAAGTGGCGTTCCGCATCCTGGCCCCGGCGGCCAAGGAGGTTTTCCTGGGCGGGACCTTCAACGATTTCGACGCGCGGCGCAATCCCCTCGCCCGCCGCCCGGACGGCGTGTGGGAAGCCACGCTCTATTTGCTTCCCGGAGAGTATCTTTATAAATTTAAAGTGGACGGCCGGTGGGAGCTGGACCCCGCCAATCCGGAACGCACCCCCGAGCCGCGGGAAAGCTCCGTCCTGACGATCCATTGACGAGGACGGCGCGGCGCACGTCGTGAGGTCATCCGTTTCCCGCATGGGCAAAAAGGCATTTTTCCCCGCATTGGTTTTTGCGCTTTCCGCCGCCGGTTTCTTCGCGCCCGGCTGCCTTCCGCCGAAGGGGCGGCCCGGCGTGGAGCCCCCGCCCGCTCCGGCGGGGGAGCCCGCTCCTCCCGGGCCGGCTTTGGGCGAAGCGCCCGCCGGCGTTTTGGCCGTGGTGTTCGCCGTATCGCCCCAGGAAGATCCTTTGGCCGTGGCCGAATTCCTCCGGGACCGTCCTCACTGGCGCGCCAGCCTCGTCCTGCACGGGGGATTTTACGCCGACGACGAGAAGGCCGCCCAGGCCCGGGCCGTCGTGGCGGCCCTGGCGGACAGCGGCCGCGCGGAGATCGTGATGACGGTTTCCGGCGACCCCGTCCTGGCGCTGATCCAGAACACCGACTTGGCCAAAATGTCCCGCCCCCCTCTCCGTTTCCTGCCGCCCCCTTTCGCTTGGCCCGAAGACGCCTTGGGGCACCTCGCCCAGGCGCGTGGTTTTTATCAAAGGCACTGGCGCCGCGCTCCCTCGGCCGTCGTCATGCCGGGAGGGGTGGTGGCCGGTTCCGAAATGCCGCTGCTGGAAAAAATCGGCGCGCGGTGGGTTTTGCTTCGCGCCGCCGAGCCCGGCGCCGCTCCGCCCGGGCGCGAACCCGGATATTACGGCGACATGCCCGTGCTTTTGGTCCGGCCGGCGGTTTTCTCGGCGGGGCGGGCGGCGGAGTGGAAGGAGCGTTTGCGGACCGATCCCGCGCCGCCTCCTCTGGAGCTGCGCACCCTGGAGGACGCCAAGGCGTTTGACGAGTGGGCGGCGGCGTCGCCGGCGGGCTTGACGGCCACCGTTTCGGAAGTTCTCGCCCAGCGGAAGGATTTGACCCCGTGGCCGGATCCGGACAAGGCGCCGCCCGATTTTTCGCCCTGGATCGGAGAGGCGCAGGAGAATCTGGCGTGGCGGCTGTTGGGCGCGGCGCGGCAGGCGGTGGAGGACTATAAGAATTCCGGGCAGGCGTCCCTGCGCAAGCTGGACAGCGCCGTGCGGGAAATTTACACGGCGGAGAGCAGCCGCTACTTTTATTATTTCGGAAACGATTTCGATTCGGGCCGCGACGCCGAGCTGGAGCGCGAATTCTTGGCCACGCTGGCGCAAGTTTACCGCCTGCTGGACAAGCCCGTGCCCGCCGCTTTCCTGGCCGGATTTTCCGAGGCGGGGGCCGATTTCTCCGGGCCGGAAACCGAGGCCGAAGAGACCTCCTTCGACAAGGTCGGCGCGGGTTTCCGCTGGACCGACGCGGCCGGCGACGGGCGCGGCCCAGGCGGGTACGAGCCGCCCGAGGGCGGCGAGTTCCCCGCCGACGCGTGGGACTTGAAATCCTTCGAGGTCCAGCCCTCGGAGCAGGACGTTTCCTTCCGGTTCCGGATGGCGAGCCTGGCCCATCCCTGGCGCGCGCCCTACGGGTTCAGCCTGCCCCTGGTGGAGGTGTACATCGACATCAACCACCTTCCCGGCGCCGGCTCCGAGGCTCTTTTGTCCGGGCGGCCGGGGGCCGTTGACGGGCGCGACGCCTGGGAATACGCTTTGAGCGTGGACGGCTGGGGCGCGCGCCTTTACCAGCACCGGTCCGGCGCGCTCCCGCGGTTGGCGGCCCGCCTGCCCGTGCGGGTGTCGCCGGGAAGCGGCATTCGCGTGGACGTCCCCCGGACGTACCTGCGGGGCGATCCGGCGGCCTGGGGCTACGGCGTGGCGGTGATGGGCTGCCATCCGCCGGCTCCGGCGGAGACTTCCGCCGCTTGCTCCCCCATGGCGGTGGAGCCGCAAGCGGCCTCCCGCCAGTTCGGCGGCGCCGCGCGGTCCGGCGCGCCTCCCTATTTGGATATCCTGGTGCCCCGCGGCCACGAGCAGCGCCGCGTCCTAGGCGTTTACGAGGAAGGGCGGGAAATCGTCCTTCCTTTCCTGAGAGGTGAATGACCATGCGGAATAAACGACGTCTTCCCAAGGGCGGCCGCGGGCTGGCGGGCGCGGCGCTGGCGGCCCTTTTGGTTTTCCTCATCGCCCGCCACGAGGGGGCCTGCCGGCCCTTCAGCTTCTCACGCGAGAAAAACCCGCCCGTGGTGAAGCCCGATCCGCAGGCGGTGGACCTGCAGGAATCTTTCGCGCGGGTGGCGGCGGCGGTGAAGCCCGCGGTGGTGAGCATCGCCACCGTGCACGTGGCCGACGTGGAGGCTGTTCCCTACCAGTTCTTCTTCGGCGACCCTTTCGAGGAATTCTTCGGCGGCGGCCGCCGTCCCGCGCCGCGGCG
>JBQTIM010000125.1:0-27449 GCA_052388135.1 Elusimicrobiota bacterium | reverse complement strand
TTCTCCGCCGGGTCCGAGGCCTCGCGCGAGGCGGCCTCCCTCTTGCGCGACCATTTCGCGCCCGCCGGAGACGACGCCTCCCTTTGGGAGGAATGCCTGGAGACCGTCGCGCAGTTGGCCGCCCTGGACCGCCTGCCCGGTCCCGTTTCCTGGGACGTTTTCCTGGACGCCCTGGAGGAAAAATTCCGCCGCGCCGCGCGGCCCGCGCCGCCGGCCAACGACGGCGTGCGCGCCCTCAACGCCATGGACGCCCGGGGCGAATCCTTCCGCGTCCTGATCCTGCTGGGGCTGGAGGAGGGCGCCTTCCCCCGGAAGATCCGCGAAGACCCGTTCCTCTCCGACGCGGATCGAAGCTTCCTTCAGCAGCCCGGCGGCCACTGGATACAGCCCAAGCTCGCGGGCTACGACGAGGAAAAGCTTCTTTTCTATTTGGCGGCGTCCGCCGCTTCGGAACGGCTGGTGTGCCTGTTCCCTCGATCCGACGACGCCGGCAAAGTGGCCGTCCCTTCCCTTTATCTGCGCGAGCTGGCCCGCGCCGCCGGGCTGGATTGGGACGCCGGCGCCGCCGAGCGCGTGCCGCGGGCCCCTTACGAAAAGTGGGACGGGCTGCGGCCCGAGGAGCTGAGCCCCAAGGAGATCACCCTGCAGGCCGCGCGGGCCGGCCGCGGCGCGGAATCGTTCCTGGCCGCGGCCGGCGGCGACGCGCCGCTTTTTTCCGCGGGCCGCGCCGCCGTGGAGGAGCTCAAGCGCGCGGGAGAGCCCGGCCCGCTGGACGGCCTGGCCGGCCCGTCGGCCGACTTCGCGCGGGAGCTTTCGCGCCGCGGGCTCTCCGCCACGGCGCTCAACGATTATGTCTCCTGTCCCTTCCGCTTCTTCGCCCTCCGCCGCCTGGGCCTCCGCGCGGAGGAGCCCCTGGCCCGGGGCGAGCTGGACCCGCGCCTGCGGGGAAAAATCCACCACGCCGTCCTGCAAAAGTTTTACGAGGACCTGTCCGCCGCCGGTCATTGGAAAACGCCCGCCGCCGATTGGCGGCCCTTCCTGGAGCGCGCCCTGGACGAAACCTTCCGCGTCCACGACTGGCGGTCGCTGGGGCTTTACCCCGTGCTCTGGGAATCTTTCCGCCGCAGGACCGGTCTCCTCTTGCGCGATTTCGCCGCCGCCGACTTGGAGGAGCTGTCCCTTTCCGGCTTCGCGCCGGTCTTTTTCGAGCTCGCCCTGGGCCCCGTTCCCGTCGAGGACCAGCCCGTGGCGTGGCAGGGCCGCCTGGACCGCGTGGACGCCGCGGAAGCGGGCAACCGGTTCCGCGTCGTGGATTACAAAAGCCGGTGGGGCGGAGGCGGAAGAGATTTGACCAAGGAAGTGCGGCGCGGCGCGGAGAACCAGCCTCTGTTCTATCTGGAGCTCGCGGCCCGCGATCCGCGCCTGGGGCTTTCCCGGAAACCCGACGGCGCGCGCTACCTGCCGGTGGACCCCGGTAAAAAAACGAAGGCGGAAAAGCTGGCCTTCCCCGCCGCCGTTTGGGAAGCCCGGCGCGCGGAGCTGCTGCGGAACGCCGCCCGCCTGACGGAAAAGTTGCTGGCCGGGGAATTTCCCATCCGTCCCGACGAAGAGCGCGGCGGCGTCTGCGGCCTCTGCGACTTCCCGTTCCTCTGCCGCAAGTCCCATCCCCTCACGCGGGTCCGCGCCGAGCGCGCCGACGTGATCAAGATAATGGCGCAAAGGGAAGCGCCCCCGTCGTGACGCCCGCGCCGGCGGACCAAGACGCGCGGGACCGGGCGCGGCGGCTCCTGGGCAAGAACGCGGTGGTGGAGGCGGGCGCCGGCACGGGCAAGACCACCCTGCTCATCGACCGCCTGATCTTCTCCGTCCTGGGCGGAGGGCTGGACCTGGCGCGGACGGCGGCCCTCACCTTCACGGAAAAAGCCGCCGGCGAAATCAAGGCGCGCCTGGCGCGGGACCTGGGCGACGTCCTCACGGCGGCGGAAGGCCGCCCGCCCGACGGAGAGCGCGGGCGGCGCGCGGAAGGTCTGCTTCAAGAGCTCGACGCCCATTTCGGACGGCGCCCCGAGCAGGTCCGCGCCTCGGCGGCGGCCGCCTTGCAGGTTTTGGACCGCGCGCCCATCGGCACCATCCACCATTTCTGCTCCACGCTCCTGCGGCTTTTTCCGCTCGCCTCCGGCGTGGACCCGCGCTTCGAGGTGGACGCCGGGCAGGCTTTCGAGGACCTCTTCCAATCCGAATGGGCCGCGTGGCTGGACGAGGAGCTGGGAGAGGACGCCCCGCGCCGCGCCGCCTGGCTGGAGGTCCTGGGCCTGGCCCCGCTCTCCGATTTGGAAGGAACGGCCCGCGCGCTTTGCTCCGAGGAAGGAATTCTGGCGCGGCCGGACGCTCCGCCGGAGCACAGGGAACGGCTCGCTCGCTTGATCCGCGGCCTGGAGGCGATCCCCGCCGGCAAGGCGGCGCCGCGCGGCGGCATCTTGGAGGCCATGGCGTCGGCGTCCGCGCGCCTGAAGGAGCTGGCCGCTTCCTTGGACAGCCCGATGGCCCTGCCCGAGCGCGCCGAGGTATACGAGCCGGCGGAATGTGTATGGCCGAAAGCCTGGCCGGACTCGCCCGACGAAAGGGAAGTTTACGAAACCGCCTGCGCCGTGGCGAAGCGCGCGTCGGCGGCGGGGCACGCGCTGACGACGCGCGCCGCGGCTTTGCTTGAGCCCTTCTCCCGCCGCTTCCGCGAGGCGTACCGCCGGAGAGGCTGGGTGGGCTACCAGGGCCTTCTGACCCGCTCCCTGGCGCTGGTGAAAAACGACCTTGCCGCGCGCGAATCCCTGAAGGCCCGCTTCGACGTATTCCTCATAGACGAGTTCCAGGACACGGACCCCGTGCAGGGGGAGCTTCTGCTGTTTTTGGCCGAGGAGCCGGGCGGAGGCGCCCGCGACTGGCGCGCCGTCCGCTTCGCGCCGGGGAAAATTTTCGTGGTCGGCGATCCCAAGCAGTCCATCTACCGCTTCCGCGGCGCCGACATCCGCGCCTACGACCGATTCGCCCGCGCGCTCCTGGACCAAGGCGCGGAGTTCTGCGCCCTGCAAACCAATTTCCGCGCCGGGCCCGGCCTGCTGGCGCCGGTGAACGCCGTCTTCGAAAAGATCATGAAGCGCGACGCGGACCTTCAGCCGGATTACCGCCCGGTGCTCCCCCGGGCCCCCGATCCCGACGGAGCGGCCCCGGCCGTGGAAATCGTCCTGGCGCGGGACGGGGACGAGGAAAAAACGGGCCGTTCCGACCGCGAGCGCGCCCTGCAGGCGGGCTGGATCGCCCGCTGGATCGCCGACAACGCGCCGCCGCGCAAATACGGCGACATGGCCGTCCTCCTGCGCTCCTTCACGTCGCTGGATATTTTCCTGGACGCGTTCAAGGCCGCGGGCCTGCCCTACGTGGTGGAGGAAGACCGCTACTTCTACGCCGCCCAGGAAACGGCCGACTTGGTCAACGTCCTGCGCGCCCTGGACGATCCGTCGGACAAAACGTCCTGGGCCGGCGTCCTGCGCTCGCCCCTGGCGGGTTTCGCCGATCGCGACCTGGACGCCCTGGCCCGCGCCGGCGGCCTCTCCTACGCGAGCGACGCCTGGCTAAAAGCCGGCCTTTCGGAGCCGGCGCGGCTTGCCGCTCCCGCCCTTTGGGCCCGCTTCCGCGCTCTGCGGGAGAGGGCCGGCCGGGAGCCTTTGGGGGACTTCGCGTCCCGCGTCCTGCGCGAAACGTTCCTGCCCGAGTTCTGCGCCGCCGCCTACCACGGCGAACAGACGCTCATCAACCTGCAAAAGTTCGCGCGGCTCGCGGCCGAGGCCGGCGAAAGCCGCGGCGCCACGCTCAAAGAATTCATCGGCCACGTGGTCCGCTCCGCCCGCGAATCCGCCCGCGAAGGGGAAAGCCCCCTGGCCGACGAGCATTTGGACGCGGTGCGCATCCTGACCGTGCACAAGGCCAAGGGCCTGGAGTTCCCCGTGGTTTTCCTTCCGGATCTGGGCTCCGCCGCCCGCGGCGGCGAACCGCCCGACCGCCACGCGGACTGGACGGATAAAATCCTCGGCCTGCGCCTGCCCCGGGCCGGCGCCGGCGACCTGTCCATGGCCTTCCTGGAGCGCGACGTGAAGCGCCGCGAGGAGCTGGAGCGCACGCGCCTTCTTTACGTGGCCATGACGCGCCCGCGGGAGCGTCTCTTCCTGCTCGGCGGGGAAAAGCCCGCCGCGGGCTCCGCCGCCGCCCTTCTGCGGGCCGCCGGCGCCTGGCCCGACGAAGCCGAACCCGACAAAGCGCCGGCCGTCGCCGCGGCCATGCCCGTGCGGCGAATAGACCCCGGCGCGGCGGCTCCGCGCGCTGTCCGCCCTTCGGCGAACCTGCCGGCGGCGGATCTGTCTCCCCGGGGAGAGCTTTGGAAGCGGCGCTGGAAGGAAGCCGAAGCCGCCGCGGCCCGGCCGCTTTTCCGCGCGCCCACGTCCCTGCTGGAGGAGGCCGCGCCGCGCTTCGCTCCCGAAAAAGCCGCCGCCGGGGCGGCCCTCGTCGGGCAGGTTTGCCACGAGGTCCTTCGCGGCTGGGATTTCGCCGCGGGGGGAAACCTGGAAACCGCCGTGGCGGAGGCCGTGCGCGCCCTCGCTTTGGCCGATCCCTCCTCCGACTGGCGGGGCGCCGCTCCCGAGGCCCGCGACGTTCTGGAATTTTTTCTCTCCACGGAAGCGGCCAGGTCTCTGGCCCGGGCCGAAATACTGGGCCGCGAAGTTCCCTTTTTGTTCGACGCGGGGGAGCACATCCTGCGCGGCGGCCTGGACGTCCTTTTCCGGCAAGACGGCCGCCTCTGGGTGGGGGACTACAAAACGGACCGGCTTTCCCCCGGCGGCGCCGCCGCGCGGGCGGCCCATTACCTGCCGCAGGGCCGCGCCTACGCCGACGCCGTCAAAAAAGCCCGGAACGAACCCTGCGGATTTCGGATAATATATCTGAGGACCGGAGAAACGGTGGACCTTATCGGTACGGGACCTTGACGAAGGGGTGCCGGGCTTCCGGAAAATCCCTGGTGTTCCGGGTGGCGAGGATGAGGCCGTGTTCGAGGGCCAAGGCGGCTTGAAACGCGTCGGGCAGCTTCCATTTGAACTCTTTGCGCAGGGCGGCCGCCCGGTCGGCGGCCGATGGATGGATGGGGAGGCAGGGATAGAGGTCGAGGAGCGCCAGGAGGGCGGGTTCCTCATTTTCATCGGCGCCCGCCAAAACCTCCGCCCGCGTGACCACGGACAGGACGGCTTCCCCGTCTTTGAGGGAACCTATCCAGCGCGTGGCGCGGACATCGCCCCGCAGATGGTCTATGAGGATGACGGTGTCGATCAGGTAGACGGGTTTCAGAGAGACCTGTCCCATTCGGAGCGGAGCCTCCGGACGTGTCTCAAGGCATCGGACACGCGGCCCTTCCAGATTCCGGCCGTGACCCGCAGCGCGTCTCCTCCGCTCCCGCCGCGCTCCACGCTTTTCCGGTAGGAACGAATGGCGCGCCGGATGGTCTCCGCCGAGGGTTGCCGCCGGGCCCGGCTGAATTTATCCACCCAGGCCTTATCCTCTTTGGGCAGGGACACGATGGTTCTCACCATGGCTCCTCCTTTGCGCGAATCTCGATGCTAGTATATCACCAATATGATATCATATCAACGCCCATGAAACACCTTCTGGTTTTTGCGTTCATTCTGGCCGGTTTTCCCCTGCGGGCCGAGGCGCCCCATGTGAAGGCGGACCTGCTGGCGGAAACGGCGTCCATCCGGCCGGGGGAGCCGTTCTGGGCGGCCGTGCGCCTGCGCATGGACGAGGGCTGGCACACCTACTGGAAAAACCCGGGCGAGTCGGGCCTGCCCACCCGCGTGACCTGGAAACTGCCGCCGGGCTTCAAGGCCGGACCCTTGCAATGGCCCGCGCCCTGGAAAATCGAGGCGGCCGGCGTGGTGAGCTACGGCTACGAAGGGACCGTCCTCCTGCTGGTCCGGCTGGAGCCGCCGCCGTCGCTGAAAGGGAAGGAAGCCCTTTTGGCCGCGCGGGTGGACTGGCTGGAATGCGCGGACATCTGCCTGCCCGGCCGCGCCGACGTTTCGCTCCGCCTGCCCGTGAAAAAATCCCCGCCCGCGGCGAATCCCGCCCGCGCGCCGGAGTTCGCGGCGGCGCGAAGCCGCCTCCCCCTGGAAGGGTCGGGGTGGACCGCGCAAGCCGCCGCGTCGCCGGACGAAATCCGCCTGGCGCTGGAGCCGCCCGATTGGTTCCCGGGCGCGCTGTCCGGCCTTCAATTCTTCGCCGAGGAAGCCGAAGCCGTGGACCCGTCCGCGCCCCAAACGTTCCTGCGCTTCGACGGAAAATACGGCCTCCTCCTGCGGCGGCCCGACACCGCGGCGCCCATGGACCGCTTGAAGGGCGTCCTGGTGTCGCCGGAAGGCTGGCGCGGGCCCGGCTCCGAGAACGCTTTAGCCGTGGATGTTCCCCTGCCGGAAATCGGCTTGGCCGCCGGTTTTTCGTTCCCCGGGAAAGGCGCCGAAGAAGGGGGGCCGGCGGGCCTGACGCTCGCCTCCGCCGTGGCCCTGGCTTTCGCGGGCGGGCTTCTGCTCAACCTCATGCCCTGCGTGTTCCCGGTGCTGTCCCTGAAAATCCTTGGCTTCGTCCGGCAGGCGGGCAACCGAAAAGAGGCGGTGCGGAGGCACGGCCTGATTTTCGCGGCGGGGGTCCTTGTTTCTTTCTGGATTTTGGCGGGCCTGCTCTCGGCTCTGGCGGCCGGCGGACAGCGTTTGGGCTGGGGGTTCCAACTCCAGTCCCCCGCCTTCGTGGCCGTCATGGGCGCCGTGTTTTTCCTTCTGGGGTTGAACCTCCTGGGCGTTTTTGAAATCGGCGCGTCGCTCACGCGCGCGGGCGGACTGGCCCCGCGCGAAGGGACCGCCGGCGCGTTTTGGAGCGGCGTCCTGGCGGTGGTGGTGGCCACGCCCTGCACCGCTCCGTTCATGGGCCCCGCCCTGGGTTTCGCCGCGGCCCAATCCGCGCCGGCGTCGCTGGCCGTCTTCACCGGGCTGGGCGCGGGCATGGCCCTGCCCTACGTCGCCCTGTCGTTTTCGCCGGGCCTGCTGAAACGGCTTCCGCGGCCGGGCCCATGGATGGAAACGTTCAAGCAGGCCATGGCTTTCCCGTTCTTCGCCGCCGCCGTGTGGCTCCTTTGGGTTCTCGGCCGCCAGCGCGGCGCCGACGCCCTCGCGGCGGCGCTGGCGGCGTTCCTCCTCATGGCTTTGGGCGCGTGGATTTGGGGGCGGAGCCAATCTCCGACGGTCCCGCGCTTCCGCCGCCTGTCGGCGGGAATTCTTTTCATCGCGGCCCTGGCGGGCGGCCTGTTTTGGACCTGGCGGCAGGCGTCCTCGGGATCCGCGCCCGCCGCCTCCACCGCGCCCTCCCCCGGTTTGTCGTGGGAAGCGTATTCGACTTCCCGGTTGGAGGAGCTTCGGCGCGCCGGCCGGCCCGTGTTCGTTGACTTCACCGCCGACTGGTGCCTTTCCTGCCAGGTGAACAAACGCCTGGCCTTGAGCTCTCCGTCCGTGATTGCTAGATTCAAAGAGAAGGGCGTCGTGCCGCTCAAGGCCGATTGGACGTCCTACGACCCTGAGATCACCCGCGCACTCAAGAGCCACGGCCGCAACAGCGTCCCTTTGTACGTCCTTTATGGCAAGGATCCGCGGAAGCCGCCCAAGCTTTTGCCGACCATTCTCACGCCGGACATCGTCCTGCGGGCTCTGGACGAACTCTGAGAAGTTCAAAACCGTCAGGGCCTCGGCCCGCGGCGGCAGCGCATTTGAAGCGAACCTAGGAGGTTCTAAAATGAAAAAGAACGTTATCATGGCCCACGTCCTCGGCCTGGCCGGAGCGGCTTGCCTGTTCACCGCTTTGCACGCCGCCAAGGAAGCCAATGTGGGGAAACCCGCCCCCGATTTCACCCTCACGGACGCCGGCGGCGCCAAACGCTCCCTGTCCGACTACAAGGGCAAGTACGTCGTCCTGGAATGGGTGAACCACGGCTGTCCCTTCGTCAAAAAGCACTACGACTCCGGCAACATGCAGGCCCTGCAAAAGGAACTCACGGGCAAAGACGTCGTGTGGCTTTCCATTTGCTCTTCGGCGAAAGGCAAACAGGGGCACTATTCGGGGGAGGAATGGAAGAAGGTCGCGCAGGAAAAAGGCATGGCCTCCACCGCCGTCCTCCTGGACGAAGGCGGGACCGTGGGAAAAACCTACGGCGCCAAAACCACGCCGCACATGTATGTGGTCAACCCCGAAGGTGTGCTGATCTACAAGGGCGCCATTGACGACCGCCCCACCGCCGACGCCGCCGACGTGAAAGGCGCCCACAACTACGTCCGCGCCGCCGTGGAGGAATCCCGGTCCGGCAAAAAGGTGGCCGCCGCCAACACCACCCCCTACGGCTGCTCGGTGAAATATCAGTAGTCCGGTCCGCTTCGCCGTCCCGCCGTTTCGCCGACGTTAAGCGCCTCCGGCCGCGGGCTGATTTTCCGCGTCGGATCGGCCAGAGCCGGCCTCCCGCCGAAGGGTGGTTTTCTGCGCGGCTTCCCGCCCGTCATGCCGGCGAAGGCCGGCATCCAGAACATAGGCTTATAGAAAATCTCAACGTCCTGGACCCCGGCGTACGCCGGGGTGACGGGGCTTGAATCGAAAGGCCGTGTGGCGGTTTCGTAGAGGGATCGGTGACCGGGAAACCGAGGCGAGGGGCGAAGGATGTCTACGCCTGGGTGGCGTAAACCCTTTGGTTGTCTATGACGTCCAAAATCGGCACAAGCCTGTCGCCCTTCAAAAGGCGGTAAAGGACGGCGGCCAGGTCCGACAAATCCAATCCATTCTCGGTGGCGGAAAAGAGGGAGAGGCCGAAAGCCTCCTTCCGTTCGGGCGAAATCCCGAGGGCGGGCAGGGCGCCCGCAAGGATGCCGTCGCGCGTCAAAAGTCCGCTCGTGGGAACGACGACGATTTCAAGTTCGCTCAGCCCCGCCTCGTTCAGGCCCCGCGCGCGCCCGGCCTGTAAAAGCCGTTCCATCCACCGTTCCTTCACCGCCGTTTTCCACGCGTCGCCGGCCTCCTGATGGCCGGGGTCGGCGCGTAGGACCAAAGCACGATGGCGGCCGCTTCCGATTTCCCGGGGTTGCGCGGCCATGCTCCACGCGTGTTCCGCCGTGATGTTCCAAACCTCCGCGTCCTCCTCCAGCGCCGGCAAATAGACCGCGGCCAGGTGCGGCTTTTCCGCCCGGGCGCCTTCGTTGTAGGAAGCTCTTCTCGGTCTCACGCCCAGCCTTCTCAATTCCCGGGCGCTCAGGGAAATTTGTTGTTTATAAGCCGTCCATAATCCTTGCGCGCCTTGGACGGGCGCGCCGGACTCCAGAGCCGTCTCCGCCAAACCTAAAGCCGACGCATCGTCCATTCCCAGCCAATAGGCCAACACGGCCAGGTTCACCTGCGCCCGACGGCGGGCGCGCTCGCCGCCTTCGGGGTTCGCCAGGATATGGAACTGCGCCGCCGCCTTATCGGCCAGCGCTCGTCGCCAAGGCTGAGGATCCAGGCCGCCGGTCAAGCCGGTCTGAAGCCGCCCGCTGTTTTCCAGCAAGGCGCGAAACGCTTCCGCCCGCGGCCCGACCGCCGCGCCACTCGCTTCCAGGAGCGCGTATCCCGCAACCACGTGCCGGCGCCAGAAAGGAAAGTTCCGGTTCAAGACGAAATGCCGCCCCGCTTGCGCCGCCGCGAACAGCCAAGGCGCCGCCTGGCCCGCGCCCAAGCCGCCGAAAAGTCCCGCCGCCGCCCCCAACCCCAGGCTCGTTTCCGCGTTGGCCAGCGTGAAACCGGCCTTCCAGTCCCTGAAATAAATCCCGTGAACGATCAGGTGCGCCGCGTAGATGACGGACGCCGTCAGAAGGGCTTTCAGCCAAACGTTATCCCAGGGAAGCGCCGCCTGGATCAACGCCGCCAAAACCAACTCCGCCGCCGGCGCCAGCCATTTGGTGTAGAAAGACGACCAAGGAATCAAAGAACCGGTTCCCCGCCGCCCCGTGCTTCCTGGGAGCGCGGGTTTTTCAAGCCGCAAAGTCATTTGTTCCGGTCCGAGGTTGGTCACGCTGACAACGTTCGTAAGGAAATGGCGTCGGATGGCGAATCTGCCGCTTTGGGCGCTGAGAATGAATGGCTTCCCGCTCCGCAGATAAAGCGGGGGCGGGTTTACGAGGTTCTCTAAAACCAGGCGGCCGGCTTGTCTGCTGGGACGGAGCCTCCAGGTTTCGCCGGCAAGGGAGATCAGAACGTTGGCCGGGCCGATGTTCCCTACGTGGAGCGTTTCGCCCGCTTCCAGCGCGCGTGACGGGTCGTTTTGTGTCGCATGCCAAGGAGCGAGTTTTTTACGCTGAGCGTCGACGGCTTTCCGAATCAGGCCCTTGGGCAGGTCCCAGGCGGCGGCCCGCAGGACCGTCCATGCCAGGAAGAGTGGGTCCAACGGATAGGTGAGGGCGTCTCCCGGCTTCCCGAGCTTTTGCAGGAAAAATTTCTCGCGGAGCACATAGTAGCGCTGAAGCCACTGCGGCAGGCCCCGAAGAATGTCGGGGTTGATCTGCGTGATGCGGCCGTGTTTGTTCCGGGCGACGATCCGCCAATCGTGAATTTCCGCCCGCCGCAGATCGGAAAAAGATTGGTATTCCAGCTCGTGCAAAAGCTCGAAACGCGCGGGGTTCCACAGCCCCACGGCGGCCACGAGGACCTCCAAGGCGGCGCCCGCGGCCCAAAAGGCTCCTGGCGCGAAACCCGCCGCCCAAGCCGCGAGGCCGGCCAAAGCCGTCAGCGCCGTCCAGTGCAAGGCCTTGGGAGATCCGCCTTCCCCCAGTTGTTCGCGGGTGGGAGATGTCTCGATGACATCGAACCGATAGGAGCCCGGGGGAACATTGTGGTACTCGAAGCTGATTTGACGGTTGTCCCGGCGGTTCCAGCGGCTAGGGAGGTGAACTTGGCCCGACAGGGCATCCACCATGACGACGGCGAAAGTGGCCGAGAGCGTGTACGCCTCGTGGCTTTCCGCGGCTTTTTCCGAAAGGTCGAGCCGTATTTTGATCGAATCACCGGGAATGACCTGGGCCTGGAGCACAAGACCCTCGTGAACGCCGAGCCAAGACAAGGAGGCGTCGGCTTCGCTTGCCGGCCTGTAGATCTCTATTTCCCCGATCTCTTCGCAGGCCGACCGCACGTAATCGTGGAGTATGGACGTCGTCACCGTCAACGCCCGCCAAGCGATATCGGAAAAAGCCTCGGGGTCTTCAAGATGCTGGTTCAGCAGAGTTCGGGCCCTGTCCGCGAGAGAACGCCTCCTGTCGGCCGCAAGCTCCAGCAGGGAACTCGCGGCGGGCATGCCCTCGAGGTCATAAGTAAAAAACGCCGGGGGGAGCTCAACGACCAGGCGATCCTGCTCCCGTCCGATTTCCTCCAGGCGGGAAATGGCGGCCTGCAATTCCTCTATGGCCGCTTCGACTCCCTCCAAAATCACGCCCTCGCCCCGCTCCAGCGCGTCCAAGCGGTCGGCGATGTCATCCATATCGAATTCAAGGGCGCGCCAGGCGTCCGCGTTTTCCAAGGTCTTGATGAGGGATCGGTAGTCTCCCGTTGAGATGCCCAAGACCTCTCCGGCCTGGGCCGCGGAGTCAATCTCTCCATGTTCAGACAGCCACGCGGCCAAGGCGTCTATTTTCTCGGCAGCAAGGCCGATTTCCAGCAGACTGTCCCGCAATTCCACTTCCGGTAGGTTGATATACTCAAGGCCGAAGAGGCGTTCAGCCTCATCGGCGGCCCGGAGAGCGGCTCTTGCCTGCCGCCGGAAGTTCGCCACAGCCGCTTGCGCTGCCGAGCGGGCCTCTTCATCGTTCGGCAACTCCGAGACTTGAAGGGCCGGGGATAAATGAGCGTTGATGAGGTTTTCCATTTCGGCGGGGGGAAGCCGTTCCGCGGCTTTTACGAACCAGGGCGGCAAATAGTAACGGAATGGATTGCCGACCCTTTTTCGTCCCTGCTCACCATCCGCGCCCTCGAAGAACCCCGCAAGCCACAGACCCCGCAACTCCCGCCGCGCCATATGGAGGGAAAGGGACGACCTTTCCGTCTGGGCCAAGCCTTCGAATTCCAGCGCGGTGATCCCTCCGCCGCCTATTCGCGGGGCCAGCGCGAGCAAGTCCCGGATCGCTTCAATGAGGCGGCCCCGCCGTTCTTGATCCGGCCGCGCGGCGTCTTTTGAGGTTCGGACGGCCGGCAAAGGTTCCGGCGTCGTCCAGCTCACCCGTATGGGACTTGTGAGATCTCGGGCGCTTATTATTCTTAAACGCGGCGTCCCGCCGGCGCGCTGGGCGGAAAACCGGATTCGGTTCCAAACGATCTCGCCGAGGTCGTCGCCGTCCGAGTAGGTTTCCGCGGCCGCGGTTCCTCCGTAGGGAAATGAGCGCGCGCCTCCGGAGGCTTCGTCCGTGACGGTGAAACCATGGTCTTGCGCGGTGATCGTGTACTCCCGAGACCCGGCGCGTAGCTGAACCGGTCCGGCAAAGGGGAATTCAAGGAGCGGCGCCTTTTCGGCCAAATGCCCCGGCGTGAGGATTCGGACGTGACGTCCCGGCTTCTCGGCATCCGCTTGCAAATAGCCCAAGGCCTTGGATAAAGGATTTTTTGCCCAAAAACTGTTGAGGGCGGCCTCCCTCGCCAGGGCTGGAGGCGCTCGGCGGGAAAGTTCCTCGACAAGGCCTTGAAATGTCCGCAGGAGCGCCACGGCGCCGGCCTCGGCATCCTTTCGGGCGAGCGAATGATGGGCTATCGTTTTGGCGACCTCCTGCTCCTCCGAAGCGAGCAGGACCGCCAGGGCGGCGTCGTAGCGGGCCATGAAGCGTGACGCGGCGGCTCCGGGCTCGGCGGAAAGGAGGGAGATATCAAGAATCGTTTCCGCTATGGCAGGGTGGGTGCGTTCTATTCGTTGTTTCAACGACCTGATTTCAGCCGGGGTTAATTTCAAAATTCCCCGAAACAGAGGGGTTCTGGGAATACGAAGGTCCCCCAGTTCGGTCATCTCGCCTTGCAGCCGCTGGGCGAGATGGGGCAGGCGGGGATCTTGCGGTGAGTTGACGCCTGTTTTCTTGATGAGCTGTTGCGACAGTTGGCCTGCGAACTCCGCGCTGAGTCCGAGATTTCCCAAAACGACTTCCAGCTCGTCTTTAAGAGGTTTCAAAGAGTTTTTCAAGCGGCCTGTCGCAAGGGATCCTCGGCGGATGGCCGCAAGAATCTCCTCCGCCTGGGCGGCGGGGGATGGGTCTCCTCCCTTGTCCGGGGGCGTGTTCATATCCATTTCCGCGAGCGGCATGGGGCCGGAGGGGGTTTCTTGTAAGTCTCCGCGCAGGTAATCCAGGTAGTCCTTGAAGTTCTGCCTGGACGACTTATCGTGCTCCCGGTGCATGATGAACCCCGCCGTCGTGCCGGCTATGACGGCCGCGATCGCGGCGCCGAACGGAGGCGCCATCGGCCAAGCCGGCCCGGCGAGAACCGCATAGAGGCTCAGGAAAATGCCGAAAGAGATGCCGCTGATCCGAAGACGCGTTAAGGCGATATGCCCCATAAGCCGTTCATGATAATTCCGGACCTCGGGCATCCACCGCCTTCCCTTGGCCTCGCTGGAAAGGTCATACTGGCCGTGGCGCCGGTAGGCGGAGATCCAGGACGTGACGAGGATGAGGTTGGCTCCCAGGCCGGCCGCCAGGAAAAGCTGGAGCGGCAGGGGAGCGCCTGCGGCGGCGAGGAAGATGAGGGCCGCGCCGGGCAGCCCCGTGACCCAGGCCAGCGTGTATTTGAGCTCCTCCACGAGCGGCCTCCAGCGGAACAGCCGGTCCAGCTCGGCCTCGAGCGCCTTGCCTTTCAGCCCCTTGAGCGCCGCGAATCGTTTTCCCGACATCTCGACGGCCGGAAGGCGCACTTTCAGGTCCATGAGGCTGCGCCGGTCCCAGGCCAAAGACCCGGCCGCCAGCCCGGCCAGCCATAAATCCAATGGGCCGTGTATGGCCGCCAGGCCGTTTTCTTCCCAGACTTCCCGGAGGCGGGTTTCGACCCGGCGGAAGCCTTCCGGCCCCAAAAACATGCCCTCGGGGTTTTTACGGCCGGCGTAAGGGACGCCGGCATCGACCGCTGACCGCAATTCGCTGTTGCCGGAAAAATGGCGCCATCGAAACAGGTTTAAAAGAAATTCGTAAATCAGCGGTCGGCTCGCCCTGTCCCTGAATTCGGCCGCATGAGCGTCGATCCAATCGAGCGTATCCTGGGCGGCCTGGCGGCCCAGGGCGGTCTCTGAAATGAGCGCCTGCCTGAAATTTTCCATTTCCCGCCAGGCATCGATGAGCCGCCCGCCGTCCGCTTCCGAGGCGCTCAGCCTTGAGGCGCGGAGGGAGGGCAGCTTGGTGTCGGCGAGCCTGAGGATGACCTCCCGGGGCACCCAGCCCAGCGCCTCCGAAAACCAGGGGGCCGGGTGGTAGCGCCGGCTCTGCGCGCCGGCGCCCTCCCGGCCGTTCTCGCCCCGCCTTCCGTCGAAAAAGCCCGCCAGCCAAAGCCCGCGCAGCTCGCGGCGCGTCGTTTCCATGGACGCCTTCCGCCCGGTCTTCTCGATGTGCGAATGGAGGTCTGCCGCGGTCACGCCTTTCGCGATGTCAGGACCAAGGGCGATCAGGTCCTTCATCGCCTGAATGATCCATCCGATCCGTTCATCGGGCGCGTCGGGCGGATCGTCCCGGAGGGCTGCCGAATATTTCCCGGCCACTTCCTCAAAAGCCCGGAGATTCGAAGCCGGGTCGGCACCGGGAGCCCAATCGTGGGTTAAAAAGTGGTCCTTCGCCCATTCCCGGAGGTCGTCAATGCTTTTGTCGCCGCGCAAGACGGCCTGGGCGACTTCCCAGCAGGCCTTGAGCTCCGTCTTGACGATTTCGTCCGATTCGGCCTGGCTCTCGTCGCCGAAAGCGGCTAAGACGGCAAAGCCGATGTGGTTTCCTGTCTGCCAAACCCATTCCATGAGGGCATGCGCCGGCGTGGGGCCGAGGTAAATGGAGGTCATGGCGGCGGAGAAGTCACGGTCCAGCGCATCCATCAATGAATCGTCATCGCGCTTATCCGGGAAGCCGTGGGCCTGATCGAACAGAGATTTAAGAGCTCTCATGGCGACGGCCGTCTCAAAGTTTTTCTTTTGTTCCGTCGGGGAAATGTCCGCGAAATCCATCCCGTCCAGCGCGTTCTCCATCTCTTCGAACCTGTCCGTTTCTTCCAGGGGAACGCCGAGACGCCTTAGGAACGACCGCCGCGTGATGTCCATGGGGTGAAGAGATTCGCCGCTGGCGGTGCTCTGAAAAGAGCGGAACCGGTCGTCCAAAGCGTCCACGAATATGTCGACGTAAGCCTTCCCGGCCGGCCGGGACAGGCCGGCGAAGGGGGAATCCGCGGACCTCTCGATACGGGAGGCTCCCCCATGTTGCTCTGAAATGGAGTAAGTCGACAGGCTGCCGTAGCCGAGGCCGACGCGGCGGTTAAACCGGACGCCCTGCACGCCGCCGACGCCGATGGGCACGGTTTCCTGGACGGCGAAGATTTGGTTGTAGTCGCCGGCGAGGATGAAATAACCATCACGGCGCAGGACGTCGTTGACGGCCTGTTCGCTTCGCCTGTATTTCTCAACATCGGCATCCCGGTAGTCGGTGAAAAAGGTCGCCAGGGGATTTTCCGCGGCGTCGATCTTGAACACGGCCGCGAAATCCGCGGAAACTTCCTTGCCCAGGTCCGTCAGCGATTGACGGAATTCATCGAAGTCCCCGGCGTAAAACACATGCGGATGGATGCCGGCGTCCAAGTCCCGCTCCGCTTCCAACAGGGCGAAGTAGGGGTCGAGGACGAAGCGTATGAAATAATCCGCAGGCGGCTCGCCGGGGAATTCCTGCAGATAGCGCAGGCGTTCGCCGTTGCGCCGCACCGACCGTTTGAGGACTTCCAAAAGGCCGTCAAAGCCGTTCTCCTCGGTTTCCGCTTCGATTTCATCCCACATGCGGTCCATATCCGCCAAGGCGACCCCGTAGGTTTCCGCGAAGGTCTCATCCAAGTCGACGGTTTCACTGAATACATGGCTCGTGATGAGATAACGCACCGCCAGGAATCCCGGGACCCGTGCCGCCGGGGGCGGGCCCGGTTTTTCCGGGTCGCGGGAGGCGGACAGTCGCGCCCAGGCGGGAGCGAAGGCGTTGTAGCCCGCGTGCAGGAAAATGCCTGCCCAGATGGGGGTGAGTCTGAAAGGGACAAGACCGAGGAGGAGGGCCGCGTGGTCCGATCCTGATTGAATGGCTAAATAATTGATGACATAAGATGCGGCGAATCTTATGAGGAATTGCTTCCAGGTTTGCCGCGTCAGGGGAGGAGACCTGCCTCGGGCCGGCCTGCCGTGCAGAAGGGCGATGATCGCGGCTCCCGCCAGGGCGGCCACGGGAGCGGCCATCCAGGTCATGAACCAAAGCGAAGCGCCGGGCAGCATGAAAACTTCCAGCAACAGGGGGACGGCTATGAGGTAAAAAAGCCGGTGGCCCGTGATTTTTTCGGCCTCCTTCATGGCGCTTTCCAGGTCTTGCGCGGAAGAATGATGCCGCCGCATGATCACCCGGGCGATAAGCCAAGTCCACAGCGGAAGAGTGAGCCCGGCGGATCGCTTTGCTCCCCACTGTTCCTGGGCCCAGGCCGGGACCGCGATGGAGTATGCAAGGCTCATGGTGTCCGGCTCCCGTTCTTCGACATGGTGGGATTTTATGCGGTGGAATAAAGGATAAAAAGGGCTCTCAGTGCCTAAGAAAAAAGTTTCGCGGCCTTGCCGGCCGAGAGCCTCCAGCAGCTTGGAGCGTGCCGATTCATCCTTTAGGATTGGAGACGCGGCGTTCATGAAAATGGCGTCCGATCCCAAAAACCGTTGCAAGGCTTGATCGGAAACCGCGTCTTCATTGTGGATAACGATGCGGCCGGCCACCCATGGCCGGTGCCGATTCAGGGTTGAAATGGTCCCATAAGCCGGGTCGGTGGGTTGCAACCATGGAAAGCCAATGAAAAAGGGATGGAAGACGGCAAAGGGCGATTGCCCGACCGTGCGTCTTCGCGCTTCTTCGGCTATGTCAGGATGGAGCTCGATTCCATCGACGCGAATATTCCAGGCACCGAGATCGCCCCAGTCATTTCGGCGGGATTCAAACTCCTCAACAATCGCGGCAAGGAGCGTCGCCGGCTCGTCCCCCGTCGCCGCTCCCAGAACCGTCAGCCGCAAAGTGCGATCCTGGCGATGACGCGCCACAAGCAGCGGAAGGATGCGCGCTCGGAATTCGGCAACCTGCTCCGGGTGCCGGTTCAGCCGGGAAAAGTCGACAGGGAAGTCGGGGTCCATGGGGCCAAAGAATTGGAGGTTCCATGGATGCTCTTCCATCTGGACGGGCGGCGGAAAGAGAGTCTCGGATGGTGTTTGGACGCCGGCCTCCGCGGGCTTTTCAGCTTCGTCCGTTTCTGCTCGCGGCGAGGGGCCAATCCGCACCGGTCCACCGGATTTCAGCGAAGCTGTTGGGCCATGGGAGGCCGGACCTTTCGGGCCGTGAGGAGAGCCCTTGCTTTCCAAGAGCCCCAAGTCTTCTTCCACCACAGAGAAGGCGATGGCCAACCTTCCCATTTCGTGGTTGGCCTGATCGTACTCCGCTGCCGGCCGAATGTCCGGGTGCCTTTCCCAAGCCAGCCTCCTGTACGCGCGTTTTAGAGTCCTTTCCGCCCGGTCTTTTCGTGTCTGCTGCAATTCATCGCGGCTCAATCCGAGCTCCTGATACGCTTCTTGGAGAGGCATGTCGGCCCGTTTTCCCCGATAACCCCACTTCTCATGGAGCAGCCTCTCGAATTCTTCCCAATATTCTTGGAATTGCCGCCGCGTCCTCTGGACTTCCTTCTGGTCTTCCACGACCGTCCGGACAGCATCTTGAATTGCTTTAAGCCTTGCCCGCGCCGCGGTCCTCGCTTCTTCCTGAACGGTAAGAAATTCTTTCCATCTTTTAGCCTCTTGGGCCTGAAACTTAACGGTTTCCAGGTGGATGAGAAGGGTGAGAATACTAACGCCAATTGTCAAACTGTTAAATCCAGGGACGAGATCTGCCAGGCTAAGGAGCCGAATCCCGTTGGCGATAAATGCCACGGTCACCACTCCCGCGATAACGCGCAACGGCGTTGCCGCGGCCCAAACACGCTTCGCTAAAATATGGAGCGCTGTTTGCTTCTGATCTTCCGGTTCGCCCGGAACGTCGCTGCCGGAAGCGGTTAAAACGACGGCGGCGTCGGCGGGCAGTTCGCCGCGCCATATTTTGGCGAGGGTAGGGTAATGCAGGACGTTGTGGGCGATGTGCCGGCGGATCACAACATTGAGCCGCGACGGCTTGGCCCGGGCCGCGGGGACTTCCTCTTGGGAGGAGTCTCGGCGAAGGGCACCGGCCGCCTTTCCGGGAGCGGGGGCCGGGTTTCGTCCCAGCGCCGATTCTATCCGGGCGTAGAGGCGGCGCGGCAGGGAGAACTCATTCCTCCGGATGCGATAGCGCCGGCCGCTTTCCGAGGTTGCTTCGCCGAGCGCGGACCCGCCGGTTTCCGGCAAGGAGGCTCCCGGTCGGGCGCCTTCCACGATTAAATCGGGTTCAACCGGCACGGCCGCCGTCCTTTTGGTTTTCAACGCGGCGAAGACGTGCCTGAGAGGCGGCATCAGCCGCGCCAGCATGTTTCGTCCGGAAGGCGTGGCGACGGCCGGCCGGCCGACCAGGGATATCTTCGGCGATTCGAAGAGTTGCTCCAGCGGAAGCTTGCCGCGGGTGAAGACGGACAGGTAATCGTTTTCCGCGCCGCCCGGGCCGATTTCGAATTTGGGGGAAACGGTGATCAAGGTCCCGTGGCGAGCCAGCAGGGGCGCCAGGCCGGCGGCGTGGAAGCCTCCGGCCACCAGGACGGCCACGCGCGGGGCGGCGGTTCGGGACGGCGCGGCCAGGCGCGAAATCATGCGGCCGGCCAGGGCGTCGTTGCGCGCCTCGGCGGCCTCGTAGAATTCCTCGAAGGGAGCCAGCTCCGCGGCGGCGGGCCCGGCGATTTCATGGACGGCCTGCCGCCGGCGGACGTATTCGGCCCATTGGTCCGACGTGAGCGAAAGCCGGACGAGTTTTTCCAAATGGGAAAGGTTTTTGAACCGGGCGTGAAGTTCCGCCTGTTGAGGGGTGGCGATGAGGCCGCTCCACGCTTCTTCTTCCAGGCGGGAAATTTCTCCGAAGAAAGCCTCGGCGCGCAGGACGTCGGCCCGCACGACGTATTGAACGTAACGGTCGAAGGCGGGGAAAGAGGTCCAAGCCACGCCGGCCCGTTCCGCGACGCTTTTCAGCAGGCGGTAGTAATCGGCGTAGCCCAGCTCGCCGGCGCGGAAGGACGCGCTGGCCGCCAACAGGCCGGCCAGGGATTTCCGGTCCAGGCCCTCCGCCAGGCGCGCCAGCAGGAGGCCGCGCTCCCGCTCGACGGCCGCGAAGTCCAGGGATTTTTCCATGGCCCAGGTCTGAAGGAAAAGGGAAACGTTGGGAAGTTTTTTGGCGCCGCCCGCGCGGCTTGAGAGGTAAGAAAGATAGTCGCCCAGCGGCAGGCCGTCGTTTTCCCGGGCGCGGGTTTTTTCATCCAACTCCAGGAGAGCGGGGGAGAAAACCGCCGCCTTCGTTGCGTCCGCCCGGTTTTTCCAGGCGGCCACCTTTTCCAGCCAGGCCGTTTGCCGCGGCAGGGCCGCGCGCACGGCGGCGGTGTTTTTCAGATAAAGCGCCGGGTCCTCCAGACCGAATAGGTTGGGTTTCCCGGGGGCGGCCAAAGCGGCGAACTCGGGCCCGGCGATGAAGCCCGCGTTGAAAAAGAACGAGGCCGCCTCGCGGTCGGCTTCCACGGAGGGGCCGCGGAACGGGTCCAGGTCAATCTCGCCGTCGGCGCCCTCCAGCCCCAAGGGCGCGTCGGGATGGCGGTCCCAAATGTCGAGGAGAATTGAGGCCACGCTCCTCTGCGCGTCGGCGCGGCCGTGAACGTCCTGAATGTAAATGAGGATGGGGGCGGATTTCCGCCCCGGCCGGATATCCCGCACCACGCCGTGCCGCGACAGGAGCGCGGCCAGGGCCGGCAGTTCGGAGGAAACCGCGCTCGACGGAAGGCCGGCCTCCGCCGGCGCGGCGGGAACCGGCGATCGGTCCGGCGCCAAGAATTTATCAACCGGAGGAAGCTCCAGGGCCGCCCCCGGCGTCCAGCGGGCCAGGCGGGTTTCCTGGCCGCCGCCCGGGGTTCCTTCCTGAACCCGGCGGGCCGTTTGCCGGCGCTGGTCCCAAAAAGATTTTTCCGGTTCCTGGGCGAACACCACTTGCGTGGCGAGGAAAACGAAGGAAAGCCCTGCCGCGAAGGACCGATGGAAGTGAGGAGCGATCATAATATAGGAATGATATCGCTTTGCGGGGAAGGTTCCCTTAAGATATTGTAAATTGATTGTAAACGCAGAAATCCGCCGCGTCATCCCGCCGGGAACGGCCTTTCCGGAAAATGTAAAATAAAAAAGGAGGTGCCCCATGACACCGTTGGCCCAAGAGACGTGCGAACCTTGCGACAGCAAGGCGCCGCCCCTGCCCGAGAGCGAAATTCCGCGTTACCTCGAGGAGGTGCCGGACTGGAGGCTGGAAAGAGGCGGCGACGGCGTGCCGCGCATCCGGCGCTCGTTTTCCTTCGATAATTTTCACGACGCCGCGCGCTTCGCCGAGAAGCTGGGGGAAATCTGCGACCGCGTCAATCACCATCCCGTCATCACGCTGGAGTACGGCAAGGCGGCCATCGCCTGGTGGTCCCACAACATCAAGGGCCTGCACAAGAACGATTTCATCATGGCGGCCAAGACGGACGCCCTCTTCAAAGACCCAACCCACTCTTGGAAAAAGTAGATTGCTGAACGCCTGGTTCTGGGCGGTCCTGGCGGCATTGGCGGTTCCCCGCGCCCTTTCGCTGGCCGCGGACCTCTTGAACCTGCGGCGCCTTTCGCCGGAAATTCCGACGGAGTTCCGCGACGTCTACGACGCCGACCGCTACGCCCGTTCCCAGGATTACGCCCGCGCGCGCCTGCGGTTCGGCCTGGCGGAATCCGCCTTTTCGTTCGCGGTCCTTCTGGCTTTTTGGTTCCTGGGCGGGTTCGGCGCGCTGGACCGCCTGGTCCGAGGCTGGAACCTTTCGCCCGTTCCCGCGGGCCTTGCGTACATCGGCCTGCTGTCGGCCGCCGGCCGGCTGCTGGCCCTTCCCTGGGAAGTTTGGTCCACCTTCGTCATCGAGGCGCGGTTCGGGTTCAACCGGACCACGCCCGGCACGTTCATCGCCGACCGGGTGAAAGGCTGGACGCTGGGCGCCCTGCTGGGCGGGTTCCTGCTGTCGGCGGCCCTGGCGCTGTTCCAGGCCGCGGGACCGTCGGCCTGGCCCTGGGTCTGGCTGTCGGCGGCCTCGTTCTCCCTGGCCCTGCAGTTCCTGGCGCCGACCTGGCTCCTGCCCCTCTTCAACAAGTTCGCGCCTTTGGCCGACGGCGAGCTCAAGTCCGCCCTGCTCGACTACGCCCGCTCCGTGAATTTTTCCGTCAAGGACATCTACGTCATGGACGGCTCCAAGCGCTCCTCCAAGGCCAACGCGTTCTTCACGGGCTTCGGGCGCAACAAGCGCATCGCCCTTTTCGACACCCTCGTGCAGAGGCACTCCGTGCCGGAGCTGGTGTCCGTTCTGGCCCACGAGATCGGCCACTACAAGCTGGGCCACGTTCTCAAGAACGCCGCGTTCTCCGTCCTCAACCTGGGCCTCCTGTGCTGGCTGCTCTCGAAGTTCCTCCTCCATCCGGAGCTGGCGCGGGCGTTCGGCTTGGAAGGCCCGTCCCTGCACGGCGGGTTCGTCCTCTTCGGGCTGCTCTACGCGCCGGTCTCCTTCGCCGCCGCCGTTCTCCTGCGCGGCTGGTCCCGCCGCCACGAATACGACGCCGACCGCTACGCGGCCGACACCGCCCGCGATCCCGCTTCCCTGGCCCGCGCCCTCAAGGTCCTTTCCGCGGACGGCCTCTCCAACCTCACGCCCCATCCCTTTTACGTCTTCTTGAACCACACCCATCCTCCCGTCCAAGAGCGCGTGCGGGTCTTGGGCGGGCTTTCCTCTAAATAGTAGGTATTAAACCCGCGCCCTTGACAGTTCGGGGTTTATGGATTATAAGTAGGAAGAATCGGACGCGCTGTCGCGCCGAATTCATCCGCCCTTCCGGGCGGAGCTTTTGTCGTGCCGCCGCCGAGGCATGGACGCACCATCGCTGGAGGAGAGACATGAAAACGCCCTATGCCTTGCTGGCCGTCCTTCTGATGGCCCCCGTTTTGCGCGCCCAGGATTATTCCGACGAGGAGTGGGTGGATCAGCCCCCGGCGGCATCGACGCCGGAGCCCGCCGCCCCCGCGGCCGAACCCAAAGCCAAAACCAAGTCCAAGGCCAAGCCGGCCGCCGTGGAGACCCCCGCGGAACCTGAGGAGGCCCCCGCCGCCGAAGCTCCGGCGGAGCCCGAAGAGGCCCCCGCCGCGGAAGCGCCCGCCGAGGAACCCGCCGACACCGATGAGGCCGCCGCTCCCGTGGAAGAGGAGCCCGCGCCCGCGCGCCGCGACGGAGCCAGCTACGAAGTCCGCAAGGGAGACACCCTTTGGGACCTGGCCGACAGTTTCTACAAGGACCCCTTCCTCTGGCAGGACATTTGGAAAGCCAACCGGACCGAAATCCGCGATCCCGACCTGATCTATCCGGACCAGCGTTTCGTCATCCCCGGCCGCACGGCGGCCGCCCGCCCTCCGGCCATGGATGAGGAAGATCCGGCCCCCGCCTCCGCGCCGCGCCAAGAAGCCGCCCGGGCCCCCGCGACGGAAGAGGCTCCCGAGGCCGAGGAGGCCTATGAGGAAACGGCGGCTCCTGAGCCGGCGCCCGCCCGGGCCGCCAAGCCTCGGGAAACGCCCATGGAATCCGCCCGCGTGCCCCGGAGACACACCTCCCGGGTCCTGGAAAGCGGCAGCTTCATCGCGGGCGCGGACTGGAAAGGCTCATGCCGCATCGTCGGCGACCGCGACCGCAAAGCCATGATTTCCCAGGGGGACGTGGTCTACCTGAACATCGGCTCTTCGTCGGGCGCCAGGCCCCGCACCCAGGGCGTGATCTACCGCAAGGGCCGCCCCGTGCGGGATCCCCAATCCGGGGACACGCTGGGCTACATGGTCACGCGCGTGGGCGTCCTGCAATTGACCCGGGAAATTTCGGACAAGACCTCCACCGCCGTCGTCCTCAACAGCGAGAACCCCATCCGCGTGGGGGATTTCGTCAGCTTGGAGGAATAACCCCGGGTGAGGAAGTTTTTCCTCGTCGTGGGGCTGTTGTGGGCCGGCGCCTACGGCCTCCATTATTTCGTCACCAGCGGCAAACTGCTGGCGGAGCTGGACGCCAAGCCCCACCGGCGCGGCACGGCCTCCGTGCTGTTCTACTGGGCCCAGGCCAGCGAGATTTTCAGCAAGCACAGGAAGGCGCTGGAGCTCTATCAGCGGGTTGTCGAGCGCTACCCCAAATCGCGCTACGCCGAGGATTCTTTCTACGGGATCGCCGCCTCCTACGAGCGGCTCAGGATGTATCCGGAGTCCCTGGCAACTTACAAGGAATTTTTGGAGGCCTATCCCGACAGCAAGTATTCGGAGTCGGTGGCCAACAACATCAACATCCTCTACTCGCGATAGGAGAGCGACCCGTTCGGAGGTTCCCGCGCCCGCGCGCGGGAATTTTTTTCCGCCCGGCGCGCCTTCCATGGACGAACGCAAAGCCCTCATCCTTCTGAACCTGGTGCCCGAGCTGGGCCCCGTCCGCGTGGCGGCCCTGGCGGCGCGGTTCGGCTCGGCCGCGGCGGCCTTGGACGCGCCCGTGGAGGAATGGGGAGGAGAAGGCTGGGATGCCGCGCGGGCGGCCAAGCTCCGCCGCTCCCGCGACGCGGCGGCCGCGCGGCTGGAGGAGGAAATCGAGCGAACGGCGGAAGCCGGGGCCCGCGCCCTCATCCGCACCGACGAGGATTACCCCGAAAGCTTGAAGTCTCTACCCGACGCGCCGCCCGTCCTCTACGTGAAGGGGAGCCTGAAGCCGGCGGACGCCTTGGCGGTGGCCCTGGTGGGCACGCGCCGCGCCACGCCTTACGGCCGCGCCGCGGCGGAGCACTTGGCGCGGGGGCTGGCCCGGGCCGGCATCACCGTGGTGAGCGGCTTGGCCCGCGGCATAGACACCGCGGCCCACGAAGCCGCCCTGCAAGGCGGCGGCCGCACCGTGGGCGTTCTGGGCGGCGGCCTCGACGAATTTTACCCGCCCGAGAACAAGCGCCTGGCGGAGCGCATGGCGGCCCAGGGCGCGGTGGTCAGCGAATTCCCCATGTCGGCCCGGCCGGCGCCGCAGAATTTTCCGCGGCGCAACCGCGTGATCTCCGGGATGTCCCTGGCGGTGGTGGTGGCGGAAGCCGACGTGCCCAGCGGCGCCCTCATCACGGCCAAGCTGGCCGCCGAACAGGGGCGGGACGTGCTGGCCGTCCCCGGCTCCATTTTCTCGCGCTTGAGCCGCGGGCCCCACGCGCTGATCAAAGACGGCGCGCGGCCCGTGGAAAAAGTGGAGGACGTGCTGGAAGAGATCGAGGCGCTCAAGGCCCTGGCCAAGCGCCGCCGGCCCGCGCCGCCGGCGCGGACGCAAGCCCTGCCTCCCGTCGAGGCCCGGGTGCTGGACTCCGTCACCCTGGATCCCGCCGGCGTGGACGCCCTTGCCCTTCGCTCCGGCGTGCCGGGCCCCGCCGTTTCGGCGGCCTTGCTGGGCCTGGAGCTCAAGGGCCTCGTGAGGATCATGCCCGGCGGAGCCTACGTGCGGGCGGAGCCGGCGCTGTCTTGAGCGGGGGCGGCGGAGCCGCCGCAAGCCGTTGATTCAAAAAATTCTTTAAGGGACAACGACCATGCCCAAAAAATCGCTGCTCATCGTGGAGTCGCCCACCAAGGAAAAGACCATCGGCAAAATCCTGGGCAAGGACTTCGTCATCAAAAGCTCCTACGGCCACGTGCGCGACCTGCCGGCCCGCGAGTTGGGCGTGGACGTGAAGAACGGCTTCGAGCCCGACTACATCCCCCTGCCCAAGTCGAAAAAAATACTGCCGGACCTAGCCAAGCACGCGGAGCAGGCCGACAAAGTGTACCTGGCCACCGACTACGACCGCGAGGGCGAGGCCATCGCCTGGCACTTGACCCAGCTTTTGGGGCTGGACAAGAAGAAGGCGCGCCGCATCACATTCCACGAGATCACCTCCCAGGCCATCCAGGAGGCCATCAAGAATCCCCGCGACATAGACGAGGATTTGGTCAACGCCCAGACGGCCCGCCGGGTGCTGGACCGCTTGGTGGGCTACAAGCTCTCGCCTCTGCTCTGGCGCAAAGTGCGCCGGGGTCTTTCCGCCGGCCGGGTGCAGTCGGTGGCCGTGCACCTGCTGTGTCTGCGCGAGGCCGAGATCGAGAAGTTCACGCCCGAGGAATACTGGACTCTGGCGGCCCTTCTGGAAAAAAGCGGCCAGGAATTCACCGCCTCGCTTCATTCCGGGCCCCAGGGGAAGTTTGACAAGTTCGCCTTCCGTACCCGGGAGCCCCTCGACGAGGTCCTGAAAAAGCTGGAGGGCGCCTCCTACATTGTGAAATCCGTGGAACCCAAGGAACGCCGCCGTTCTCCGGCGCCGCCCTTCACCACGGCCTCGCTCCAGCAGGATTCCAGCCGCCGCCTCCATTACTCCGCCTCCCGCACCATGGTGGTGGCGCAACAGCTCTACGAAGGCGTGGACCTGGGCCCCGAGGAAGGCGCCGTGGGCCTCATCACCTACATGCGCACGGACTCCGTGCAGGTGGCCGCAGAAGCCCGGGCCGCCGCCGCCGCCCACATCGAGAAAACCTACGGGAAAAATTTTCTTCCGCCTCAGCCGCGCGTCTACAAGACCAAAACCAAGCGCGCCCAGGAGGCCCACGAAGCCATCCGGCCCACCCAGCCTTCGCGCACGCCGGATTCCGTCAAGAAAGATTTAAGCCCGGAGCAGTTCCGTCTCTACGAACTGATCTGGCAGCGCTTCATGGCCAGCCAGATGGCCGACGCCGTCTACGACACCGTCACGGCCGACATCGCCGCGTCCGATTATATTTTCCGCGCCGCCGGCCGCACGCTCAAGTTCGCCGGCTTTTTGTCCGTTTATAAAGAGACGGAGGAAGAGAGCGGCGCCGAAGGCGCCCTCCCGCCCCTGGCCGCGGGCGACGCGCCGGTTTTGAACAAGCTCCTGCCCGAGCAGCACTTCACGGAGCCGCCGCCGCGCTACAACGAGGCGAGCCTGGTGAAGACGCTGGAGGAGCACGGCATCGGCCGTCCCTCCACCTACGCGCCCATCATCCAAACCATCCTCGACCGCGGCTACGCCCGCTTGGAGGAACGCCGCCTTTATCCCACGGAGCTGGGCCGCCTGGTGGACCGCCAGCTCTCGGATCATTTCCCCGACATCGTGGACACGGGCTTCACCGCCAAGGTGGAGGACAAGCTGGACGGCATCGCCGGCGGAAACCTGCCCTGGCGCGACGTGATCAAGGAATTCTACGATCCCTTCGCCCGGGACATTCAAAAGGCCGACACCGCCATGGAAGCCGTGAAGATCAAGCCCAAGGAGACCGACGAGAAATGCCCCAAGTGCGGGAAGGGCATGCTGTTGCGGGAAAACCGTTTCGGCCGCTACCTGGCCTGCGCCGACTATCCCGCCTGCCGCACCACGTTTCCCGTGGACAAGGAAGGCAAGAAGGTGGAGCCCATCGCCACCTCCGAAGTCTGCCCCAAGTGCTCCAAGCCCATGGCGATGAAGGTGCGCGGCCGGTCGCGGTTCCTGGCCTGCACGGGCTATCCCGACTGCCGCACCACTTTTTCCGTGGACCGGGAGGGGAACAAGATCATCCGCCCCGCCCCCGAGCCCACAAATTTGAAGTGCCGCAAGTGCGACCGCCCCATGCTGAAGCGTTTCGGCAAGCGCGGGCCGTTCCTGGCTTGCTCGGGTTTTCCCAAGTGCCGCAACATTCAAAGCGTGGCGGCGGAGGAGAAAGCCGACGGGACGGAAGCCGCCGCCGTTCCGGCGTCGGCCTCCGCGGCCAAGGCCCCGGCGGCCAGGAAGCCGGCGAAAAAAAAGAAGCCCTCTTCGGCCGCTTGATGCCCCCTCCGGCCGCGCTCCGGCCCGC
>JBQTIM010000124.1:0-9481 GCA_052388135.1 Elusimicrobiota bacterium | reverse complement strand
GGCCGCGGCCATCTGTTTTCTTATTTCTCGGAGGCTAGCGCGCGGCCTCACCGCCCCGGGCGCCCGGCACAGGAACGACCGCGGGCCGCCTTTGTATTTTTCTTTGCAAGGAGCGACCAGTCCGCCGGAAAAAGATTCCCCCCCAATATATGGAAACGGGCGGGTAGAAAACGCCTACGACCGGGCGATTTGGGGCGTTAAAAGCGGGATACTGGCGTTAAGGGACGACGTCATAAGCGGAAGGCGGGACGCTCCCGCGGCCGCCGCCGCGCTGGGCGATCTTTTGGAAATATCGAAGGACCCGCTTGAAATCGGCCGTCCTCTGACCGCCGCCGAGATCCGCCGCGAAACCGCCAAGGCGATGGTGGAAGCGGTCCAGTCTCTTGGGAATAGAACAGTTCCCCGTTCCCCCGATGAAATTTTGGCCATGGCCGCCTCGGTTCGTCCCCTCGTCGACATCCTGACGAATCAAGAATTCGACGGCGCGCTTCGGGACGCCGCTGTGACGGCGCTGAATAGCGCGGCCCGCGCCCACCGGGACATCAGCTGGCTGGCCGTCTTCGCGCTGGCCCAATCGCCTGCGTGGAACGATTTCGCGGAAGAAGCGGCCCGGCTCATTTCTTCCGCGCCCGGCCACTTTCAGCCCATCCCCGGCGCTGTTTATCCCGAGCCGGCCAAGAACGATCTGGTCCTTTGGCAGGGCCGGCTGGGAGTCGTGCGCGACGTAAGAAGGGGCGCAGACGGGTCGCCCGCGGCGACGGTTCAAGTCCTCAGGCGCGTCCGTATCGAAACGCTGTCGCCCGGCGACATGGTCCGCATCGTTCCCCAGGAACCCTCCGGAGGCGTGGACGGCTGGAAAAACGTCGTCATTTACCCCACCGGAACCATCGAAAGGCTGAACGTCGCGGGTCAGGCCGTTTGGGCCTCGGTCCCCTCCCCCGCAGGACTCCTGGACGTTGTCCGGGGCAGGGACGAAGAAGGCGCCTTTTACTCAATCTATTTGAACGGCGATCGTATCGACAAGGACGGGGCCCGCTGGATGGAGGTGCGGGATGAAGACGGAGCCGCCTTCACCATCCGGTGGGTCCAGTTGGAACCGAGTCGCCAGGGCCAGGGCATTCTTTCGGCTTTGCTTTCCGGCTACATCATACCGAACATGCGCCGAAGGGGCATTGATCGTCTCGGGATCACGGAAACCGACAATCCGGACATGATCCGCGCCGTTGCCCGCTTCCTTGATCCGGGCACCATCCGGTTAACGTGGAAAAACCGGGACGCGGCCCCCGATCAATTCATTGAAGTCGAAAATCCGGAAAACTTCCTGGCGCTGATGTCGCCGCTGGAAGTTGTCCGGGGAAATGGCTTCAGCACCACGCTCCGTATCGTCCGGGAAGGAAACAAGGACGCCATCCGCTCCACTGGTGAACCGGTGAAGGCCGCGAGAACCGAAGACGGCCTGGGCCTTCGCGTCGAAGATCCTGAAACGAAGGAGAGGCTCTCTGTTCGGTTCGCCGATACAGTTGCAACCATCAACGGCCGGCTCAAGCAGGAGTCAAAGGCTGGGGACACAAGGGCATCCGGCCGCGGACGCGGCTCTTCAGTGTCTCTTTCGCTTCCCTCCAATTATCTCGTCATAGCCGCGGCGATGTGGGTGCAGGCGCATCTAAAAGTCCTGCTCTATTTCCCGTCCTTTTATGCCAAAGCGGCGGCGGGCCGCGTTGCCGGAGGCGGCATGGCCGCGCATCCGCTCCCTCACAGGGCCAAGGTCGCTTGGCAAACGGCCAAAATGATGGCCCCTCTTCTACCCGCCGTCCAAGGCTCGAATCTCCGTGCCGTTCCCGACACTTCGCACACCGCCGACGCATGGAATAAGCTTTGGAAAAACTCCAAAAGCCGCGCCCGGGAGATTTCCGAACAGCCGTTCTATCCCGTCCTCTGGACGCCACTCATCGAGCTTCCGGCCCTGCCTCTCGCCGCCATGGTCTTGAACCCTCTCTGGGGCTGGCCCGCCGTGGCGCTTTTCGCGTTCGCCTTCACCCTGTGGCATGAAATCGGCGCCGAGCCCGCTCCGGTTTGGAAACGCGCCCTCCGCATCGCCGGCAGGACCCTGGCCGCCTTCGGTCTCAGCGAGCTGGCTTTGTCCGCGGGAACTTCCGCATGGGAGCAACTGGCCGCCGGCTTCTTCAGCCACGGGATTTACAACGCCCTCATGTCGGCGCTGGGATTGAAGAACCTTTTGCTGTCCGCGCACAGACCCGCGACGAATCTTGAAACATTGGCTGAAGCCGTCATGAGCGATCTACACGGAAAACCCGCGGCGGCCTGGCTTGGCCTCCTCAACGGACAACAAGTTTGGCTCGGGAGGGATTCCTTGGGTTGGCTTCGTTTGAAGGTCGGCTATCGGCTTTACAAACTCAATCCCGAAACCGGCAGTATCCTTCCTGAAGGCAAGGTCGAAATCCCGGCCGGCCTTGCGGCCATGCGCGAAAACGGGGAATTGTTCTTGAAATTCAATGGATCGAGAATAAAAATAGATCCGGCCGAGCCTCTCAAAGAGCAGGACGGAGTCCGGCGGCTCACGTTCGCGGTGGATCCCCCGGCGCGACGGGCGGATGGAGATTTGGATTTTGTCGTTCACTTGCGACTCAACGGCACCGAAGTGAAGAGGAGCGCCGTCGCGGGCCGCTGGTCTCTCGAAGACGATGGCTCGCCGAAACTGACCATTTCACAAGCCTATCTGGACGACGGCGACCTGCCGGACGGCCGCAATGCGGAATTGAGCCGATTGGGTCTTTTCTCCGCCATCCTTACCGCCGTCGCCGAGCGCGGTCCGCCTTCTACGGTCGTCCAATTGCGGACCGAGAGAGAGACTCGAACCGTTCATGTGTTCTGGGAAACCGTCAATGAATTTGTTCGCAAGTTGCCGGGGAATCCCCTGGCAGGAGCCAAACCTCATGACATCTCCTGGGGAGAGCTGTCGGAGCGCCTGGGAACGGAGTATCAGTCCCTGGAAAGAGCGCTGGAAAAGAAACTCCACGAAACGCCCCTGGGCCGAGCCTTGGCCCAAGCCGGCTTCCGCCGGTTGACTTTTGATTGGGCTTCTCTCAGAAGCAGGGACGCGCTTCACATCTTGGCCCGTCTTCCGCCGCCGGAAGCGCCGGCGAACCTGCCAGGGGCGGACAGCGCCGTCCCCCTGTCAGACGCCGGCCCGCGCCGGACCGGTTTCAGACAATCATTAACAACGACTTTTCTTCTCGCTCCGACGGCGCCGTTCTTGGCGCTCATGTCCCGGCTTTTCTCGCCGGGCCCTCCAGAACCCTCCCCCCGGCCGAAGATGAACACGGTTTATATCCTGGCCCTGATGAAGCGCCTGGCGCAGGAAGATCCGCATCGCGGGCGGGAGGGAGTTCCCAGCCGCGGATCCGATGCGCTCCACAGCCCGGCGCGCGGCCGCGTTTTGGGTTGGGCGTCGCTTCCCTTTTCGGCCGTGGAAGAATGGATTTGGCACCCGCTGGGCGCCATGCTGGCTTGGGTTCGATTGGAGGGCGCGCGCGTGAGCCCCCGCGTATCCTATGTTCAAAGCTCGTTCGTGGCGGATGAATCCGATTCCTGGCGCACGGCGGTTGTGGCGGGAGCCGCGCCTTTGGCGTGGTTCGCGGCCATGTTCCTGAACGGCTTTTGGGGCATCGGCCTGGATTTCGGCTCGCTGCGAGGCGCCCTCACGACCTTCCTTGACGTGGGCGGCACTCTCATGGCCGTTCAACACGTCGCCCGAGCTCGCGACACGGACTCCGATATCCACCGCGTTTTGTATGTGGTCCAGGAGAGAGCGCTTCGCCCCCTCTTCCCATTTCTGGTTCCCCGCCTGAATCTTCGAGCTTCCAGGAGCGGCGCCCTGAGAAGCCCGGCGGGAGACGCCGACTCGGCCCGGAGCCTCGCGCAAACCATGGATGAAAATCCCCATTGGACTTTCGAGATTTTGGGTCGCGTCTCAGGATTGTCCCGAAGCGAAGTTGGAAGATTGCTTTTGAGCGATCCTGCCCTGGCCCTCCATCTTAAACGGCGGCTCGCAGGCCTCATATCCGCTCACGGCCAAAACGCGGAGGCTATCGGCAGGGCCCTGGCCACCAATGGATTTCGCATCCGGAACCTACTTTCCAAAGATCCGGATTTAACGGCCCGATTCAAGGCCGCCCCGCTCCCACAGCGCGCCCGTCCCGGGAGCCGCAACGATAGCACGTTGCGCCTTCTGGCTTACCTGAAAGGAGACATGGACCAACCGCCCATTGATAGAGTCCGCATCAAGGACGACGGTTACACCGACAAATCCTACGCGGTGGGCGGAAAAATGGTCCGCCACAGCATCTCCAGGCATCCGGACTGGGTGCGCCGGGAAATGGAGCGTGAAGGTGTTGAATTCGCGGACGGGAGCCGCGGGGCTCGCTTCTGGATCCTCACCGAGGCCGGCGAACGCGATTTCCCCTATGCCGATTTCCGGCTCGCGGAAAACGGCAAGTTGCTCCGCAACGGGGACGAGAGATTCCAACGGTTCCCGCTGGCTCTGCCGGATTTTGACCCGAAGCTCGTTCCTGTCTCCGAAGACAACCAGCCTTTGGATCGGTTGCGCCTGGCCCGCTGGATGGCGGTCGGCGGCCCGGCTCCCGAGCCCTCGGCTTTCCCCTTGGAGCGGAGACACGGACTTCATCTCTACAACCTTTCGGGCGCCGACGTTGCGCTTCCCATCCCGGATTCGTTGTTCGGTGGAACGGCGCGGCTTGTGCCGTTGCAATGGGGCGAGGGAACGAGAGGCGTGATCATTGAAACAGAGGACAGCGAGGGCCCCTGGAATGAAACGGCCCGCTACGCCCTGTTCAAGGACGGCCGGTTTTTGAGAAAGCCCCTTTCCCCCTTGGAATTGGCCATGGAGGCTCGCTACGGAAGCCTTGCCGAAGCCTATCGCGCATACCTGGAAAAGACGGGTAGCCCGCAAGGTTTTTTTAATGAGGCCCTGGGACCCGGCCACCCGGCGGTGACGCAGGCCTACATTGTCCGTTTCGCAGCCGTCGCTTCGCACCAGCCCTCGTCCTCACAAGGCACGGACCGGCCCGGCGAAAAAAAGACAGCCCCCGATCCGGCAGGTTGGTTGAAGGAAGGAGCGGCTGTCGAATTCACAGATGAAAACCTCCGCGCCTCCTTCGGACCTGGAACAATTTTTGCGGTTCGAGAAAGCGACGCCGGCGCCACTGTCACGGTGGTTTTCGGCGCGCAAAAATATCGTGACTTCAGTTGGTCAAATGCCGCCGCTCAATTGCTTCCGGCAGATCCGAAACCTGCTTTGGACACCCGGAGCCAAGTCCCTTCGCCGCCCGCGCTCGAGCCCGTCCAGAGACCGGTCCCCGCGCCGCAACCACCGTCCTCCGTCCAGGGAACCGCCGCCCGTTCCCCTCTGCCGGCGGGCATTGGCGTGGGCTCCGCAGTGGAGCACCAGACGGCCGATCCTGTCCACAGCCACGGCCCCGGCACCGTATTGGCGGCCGATCCTAAATCCGGCCTGTTGACCGTTCGCTTTCCTTATCGGGAGGACAAAACACTCGCGTCTACTTACCTTAAACGCGCAAAGCCTGGATATGTGGACGCCCTGGATACTGATCCGATCCTCAGGCAAACCATGGTCGCCGGGCTGGAGGCCGTGGCGAAACTCCAAGACGCGTCCAGGCAACGGAACAATCAGGTGTTCCTGACGCCGCATGAACTTGCCGCCGGCAATTTATTGACCGTCCTCAACTGGAACACGAGACAAGGGGCCATTCCAAAACTGAAAAGGGCTCTGAATAAAATGCATGACGATTATACAACGGAAAGCAAGTCTGCCCGTCAGCTTACCCATCGGCAGTTCCTTATATCCCTGGACAACCTTTGGAAGAAGTACCGCCGGGAAGCCGACGGAAGGACGCCGACGGAATGGTTCGAAGCCGCCGAGCCTTGGACGGGCTGGGAAAAATACCGAAGACCTACTCCCGCGGCCGGCTCGCAAGGCGGCACATCTGCCATCCCGCCCGGCTCGGACGGCCCCGGCGCCGCCTGGATCCACGGCCGCTTCGCCGAACCCAGCGGAGTCGTCGGCTGGTCCTTGTGGTCGATCATCACGCAATCCATTCTCCTCCCTGTTTATCCGCTGGCCCGGCTTCTTCTGCCGGCCGCGAGCGCTCACCCCCGCCCGGAAGTGCGAGGCCGCAACTCCCGCGCCGGCCGCATCATCGCCATTCTGGCCTTGCCCCTGACGCCCATCTTCGCCCTGGCAAGAAAAGTCAGGATGGCCGGATCCGTAGGGCAATTTTCAATGCCGGGCCCATTGCCGAAACACGTTTCCAGCGAGCGCTACCACCGGGAGCGCGTCAAGCAAACCCTGCGGAGCGTCTTTTTGGGCGGGCCGGCGCGCAGCGTGCGGGTGATTCCCATGGAGGAGCTTGCCATTGCCGGGAACGGCGAGCCTCCGAGCGAAAAAATCCGGGCCAAAATTGAATCCCTCCGGGGTAAATCCGCGGAGGAGGAAAAAACTCTCACAGCCCTCGGACGATCTTGGGAATCCCGCGTCATGGAACGGGATGAAAATTACGCCGGCTTCTCGGGGGAACTGGACGGTGCCCTGCGTGACCTGGCCGATGGGGAGCTTGCGGCCAAGGCGGTTCGGGCCGCGGAAGAACCCGAGGAGGCGGCGAGGGCGCTGGCGGCGTTGTATGGTCCGAGGAACACTTCGCTGGCCGCAGCCTTGGGCGGGGATCGGCGGTTCGGGGCGGGCAACCGGCGCCGGGACAGCGAGCGGCGGCGGGAAGATATGGCCATGCTCTCCCGCCTGCTGTCCGGAAATGATGGGGCGCGAGAAACTTTCGCGGCCGCCTACAACAGCTTCACCAAAACCCTGTTCCGCCTCCTGTCGGCGTCGGGACGGCTGGCAACCACTATGGGGAAAGAGACCACGACCGCCACGTTGGTGGAATGGAGCGAGAACCTGGCCCGGGGAGGCAGACCGTCCGGCCCCGAAAGCACGGCGGCCGGGCGTGCCGCGCAAGCCGTCCATTACCTCCGCGCTCATCCGGAAGCCAATCCGGTGGTCATAGCGATTCGCGGACGCGCCGAAGAATCGAGACTGGCGGTGCGCTTGGCGACGGAGGCGGGCGTGGACGCGGCGGAAGTCCGAGAACTGATTTCTCAAGGAAAACTTTTCCTGCACGTATCAGGTTCCGCGCGGAAGCGCCTTTCGGCCGCGAAAATCCTGAAGACCCTTCAGGGTTTGGGCGCGGTTTCATCGTTGGAAATTTTCGCCCTCGACACGGACCATTGGGACCTCTCCGGCGTTGAAGACATCGCCAAGCTGTTGGTCATGCTGGCCGGCGACCTTCTTTACGACGCCTCCCTCCGTATCCGCGAAGATCTCAGGCGCCTCACTCTCCTGAGCGAACAAGCTTAACCCGAATTCCCCGGTTGGATCGCGGGTTTCGACCTAAAATCCGGGCCTTTTTCCTTCACAAAAAAGTTCGGCCGTAGTCCGGGTTACGCTCTCACTTTTTTGTATCGTAAAAATCCCCGTCTTTTCCGTCTCGGTCCTGGCGCCCAACCAGCAGGTTATAACGCCGTTTTTTCCCTTCCGTCAGGAGCCTTTGCCGACGATCTGTCGCCCTTATCCCTATTTTGCTATATTGATCGAAAATCATGGATACGGCTATGGCGAACCCCGTGGCCCGGACCGTCCGGCGGGAAAGGCTGGCGGCTTACGGCCGCTTCATCAAAATCGAGCACAACCTTTTTTCCCTTCCCATCCTCTTCGCCGGAGCTTTTTTGGCGGCCGGGGGATGGCCTTCCTGGCGCACGGCCCTTTTGGTTGTCCTCGCCGGGGCGGGCGCGCGCACGCTGGCCATGAGCCTCAACCGCATCATAGACAAGCGCATCGACGCGAAAAATCCCCGCACGGCGGCGCGGGAACTGCCGGCGGGGAGCCTCAGCCTGGGCGACGCCTGGCTGGTGGCCACGGCCGGTCTCTTGGTCTACCTTTGGGCCGCCCGGGAACTTTCCGATTTTTGCCTGATGTGGAGCTGGGTGCCCATCCTGCTGTTCTTGATTTATCCCACTCTCAAACGGTTCACTTCCTTTTCGCATTTCGGTCTGGGCCTGGCCTGGGCCATGGCGCCCCTGGGCGGCTGGTTCGCCGTGCGGCCGGGCTTCGAAGGAAGCTGGCCCGCGTGGATATTGGCGGCCTTCAGCTTTTTCTGGGTGGCCGGCTTCGACATCATCTACGCCACGCTGGACGAGGATTTCGACCGGCGCGAAGGGTTGTTCTCCCTGCCGGCGAAATGGGGCCGCCGGACGGCTCTCCGGGTCTCGGCGCTGGCGCACGTTCTGGCCTTCGCGTGCCTGGCCGCTCTTTACGCCACCTCTTTGGCGGGAGTCGGCGCGGCGTTTTTGCTTCTGGCGGCGGGCGGGGTGCTTCTCGTCCAGCACGTGTTCGCCCACAAGGTGGATTTGGCGTTCTTCCAGCTGAACGTGGTGGCCGGCTTCGCGGTTCTGGCCATGGTGCTGGCGGGCGTGGCGGGGAGTTTTTAAATGCGCCTGGTGATGGGCTTGACGGGCGCCTCGGGCGCCATTTTCGCCGTGGAGTTCCTGCGCAGGTGCTCGCCCGAGGACACCTACCTGATCATTTCCCGCTGGGGCCGATCCGTCCTGCACCAGGAGACGGGCCTCACCGCCGAGAACCTGTCTTCCTTCGTCAAGAAAGTCTTCGCCAACGAGGACATGAACGCCCCCTTCGCCTCGGGGTCGAACCCCTTCGACGCTTTCGTCGTCCTGCCCTGCTCCGTGTCCACCATGGGAAAAATCGCCCACGGCATCGGCGACAATCTCATCACCCGCTGCGCCGCCGTGGCGTTGAAAGAGCGCCGACGGCTGATCCTTTGCGTGCGGGAAACGCCCTGGTCCACGCTGGACTTGGAAAACGCGCACAAGCTGTCCATGGCCGGCGCCGTGGTCATGCCCGTGTCGCCGCCCCTGTATCAAAAACCGGCCTCCCTGCCGGACTTGGTGGGCGGCTTCGTGGACAAGGTGCGCGGCGTCCTGGGCCTGCCGGTGGAAAGCGGCTGGCGCTCCAAGGAGCTGGAGTGAAAAAAAGGCGCTCCCTCCGCACCCGTCTTTCCACGCTGAAAGACCCCTCCAACGAGTCCTGGGGGTTCGATCTGTCCCCGTCCGAAAGCCTTCAACTCGTCTGGCCCCTCACCGTGGACGCTTGGTCCTTCATCAACCCTCAGGATGCTGAACGAAGACTTCAAAGACATATTGTCCGCGTTATCCGGCCTTAAGGCTGAATACCTCGTGGTGGGAGCTTTCGCCATGGCGGCTCAAAAGCTGCCCAGGGCCACGGGAGACATAGACATTTGGGTCCGCCCGACCGCGGAAAACGCCGAGCGCATCATGAAGGCGTTGGAGCTTTTCG
>JBQTIM010000123.1:0-38241 GCA_052388135.1 Elusimicrobiota bacterium | reverse complement strand
GGCTCGGCTCGAAATCTGAAATTTCGCTCCGAGTTCATTTATGAAATGAGTTCTAGTGAATGGTGAATAGAAAAATCAACCCGCCGCGTTTTTTTTCTTTGTCCTTTCCCATTCACCGTTCACTTTTCACGATTCACGCCGTTTAATGTCTCTGCCCGGCTTCCTCCTGCTCGACAAGCCTTCCGGCCCCACGTCCCACGACATCGTCGAGTGGGCCCGCCGGGCTTTGGGCGACAAGCGCGTGGGCCATTGCGGCACCCTGGATCCCATGGCGCGCGGGCTGCTCATCCTGGGCGTGGCAGGGGCTCTCAAGCGGCAGGAAAGCGTCTCGGCGCTGAGGAAAACCTACCGCGGCCGCTTCCGCCTGGGCCTCTCGACGGACACCGACGACGTCACCGGCCGCGTTTTGGAAAAACGCGACGCCTCCGCGGTCTCGGCCGAGGATCTACGCGCCTGCTTCGGGCGATTTCTCGGCCGGCAGGAGCAAAAGGTCCCGCGGTTTTCCGCCGTCAAAGTGGGGGGAAAGCGCCTGTACGAGTTGGCCCGGGCCGGAGAAATTTTTGAGCTGCCTTCGAAGCCGGTGGAGATTTACCGCTTCGATCTGCTGTCCTACGCCCCGCCCGAGGCGGAGTTCCTGGCGGAATGTTCCAAAGGCACCTACGTCCGGTCCCTGGCCAGGGACGCGGGCGATCTCCTGGGCGTCGGCGCGGCTCTTTCGGATCTCAGCCGCGAAGCCGTGGGGCCCTTCCGCCTGTCCCGCGCCCACCCCTGGCGGCCGGGCCCGCCCGTCATGGCCGATTTGATGAGATCGTTCCTCCCCTTGGCCGAATTCGAGGCGGCGCTTGCGGAATACAAGCCGTAGGGCCGAAGCGGCGGCGTCGGGCGCCTTCCCTTTCCGCGCGGCGCTTTCCCGACGAAAACCCTCCGGCGCCGCGCGGCCGGGGCCCGGCTGCGGCGGAACGGTGGAGGAAGAGGCCGCCGCGTGAAGCGAACTCTCAAACCCAAACGAGCGAGGCGGCGGGCCCAGGAAACCGAAGCCTCCTCCGCGGGTCTTTTCCGCGGCGCCTTTCAAAGCGGCTGCGTGGCGGCCATGGGGACTTTCGACGGCGTCCACCGCGGCCACGCGGCGGTTCTCAGGCAAGCCGTTTCCTTGGCGCGCCGCCGCGGCCTGCCCTGCCTCGCCCTCACCTTCGCGCGGCCGCCCCGCCTCTATTTTTCGCCCCGGCCCGGCCCCCAGCTCCTGACCACCCTGCCGGAAAAAATCCGCCTCCTGCGATCCCTGGGCGTGGACGCCGCGGTCGCTCTTCCTTTCAACAAATCCATGGCGCGGCTTTCGGCCGAGGAATTTTTTGAGGCCTATCTCATCCGCAGATTCCGCGTCCGGCACCTGGTGGTGGGATACAACTTCTTGTTCGGCCGGGGCCGGAGCGGGGACGCCGCCCTCCTCCGCCGCCTGGGGCCGCCTCGGGGCCTTTCCGTCCACGTCGTCCCGCCCCTGCGCCTGCGGGGCGTTCCGGTTTCTTCGGGCCAGATCCGGCTGCGCTTGGCCGAGGGCGACCTGGCCGCCGCCAACGCCAAACTTGGCCATCCTTATGTCGTGGAGGCCCCCGTGGTCCGGGGCCGCGGCTTGGGCCGCCGCCTGGGATTTCCCACGGCCAACCTCGCCGTTTCCGCCGATAAAATCCTCCCGCCCGGCGTTTTCGCCGTCCGCGCGATCCTCCCCGGCGGCGCCGTCCGGCGCGGCATGTGCAACGTCGGTTTCCGCCCGACCCTCGCCCGCCCCTCCCGCCGCCTGTCCGTGGAGGTCCACATCCTGGGATTCAAAGGCCGGCTGGCGGGAACGACTTTGCGCCTGGAGTTCATGCGCAAATTACGCTCGGAAATAAAGTTTCCTTCTCTGACCGCCTTGGCCGCTCGTCTGAAATTGGATAAGGAAATGACGCGGAAGGCTGTTTTTTAAACGCTTGTTATTCGCCCATCCACGCTTTAACCTTAGGGCATGAGAAGATTGATGGGCGCGGCTTTCCTGCTGGCGATGCCGCTGGCGGCGGAAGAGCCCATGCGGACGCTGTCCTCCCCGCATTACAAGCTCTATTATGAGTCTCAGTTTCCTCCGGCGGGGGTGCTCAACGATTTGGAGGCCCTGCACGTCAAGCTGTTGATCGACATGAACGATTTTGTTCCCTGGGCGAACAAAGAGAAAATCACCGTCTACCTCTATAAGGACGCGCTGAGCTACCGCGCGAAAACCGGGGTGGCGGAGTGGGCGGCGGGGCACGTGGACGTGCGCAACCGCTCGGTTTATTGCTTCGAGGGAGAGGACTTCCGCCGCACCATGGCCCACGAGCTGGCGCATCTGTTCCTGGAGGATTTCTTCGCCCAAAAGGACGCTTCCCCGCCGAGCTGGCTCAACGAGGGCGTGGCCACCCTCATGGCCCAGGACCACGGCCTGGAAGCCAGCCATCCTCTGCCGGACCTGCCGTTGGCGGCCCTGACGGAGCCCCTGGACACTTTCTTCCGCTTCGATTACCGCCACGAGCAGAGGGCCGACGACGCCATCGCTCGGTGGTATCACCAATCCTACAGCGTTGTGCGCTTCCTGATCCGCCAGTTTTCCCAGGTGCAGTTCTACCTTTTCTGCAAGGCCTTGAGGGACGGGGCCGAGCTGGACAAAGCCCTGAGCCTCGCCTACGGCGTCCAGGTTTGGGACGTCCCCTCCCTGGAGCGCGCCTGGACGAAAAGTTTGACGCGGGACGCGCGTTGAAAGCGCCTCCTTCCGCCCTCCCCTTGGTGCGGGTGCCCTGCAACGTTTGCGGCGCCGACGACAACCGGGTCCTCTACGAATCCCCCTGGGAGCCCGACGGCGGCTCCGTCCATTGCCTGGCCACCACCGATAAGTTCGGCCGCTACGGGCGCGTGGTGCGCTGCCGCCGCTGCGGCCTCGTCTACACCAACCCGCGGCCCGCTCCCGGCGTTTTGATGGAAGGGTACGAAGGCTCCGTGGACGGCGACTACACCGTCGAAGGCGAATCCCGCAGCATCAACGCCTATTTTTGCCTGGCCGCGCTCCGCCGCCACATCGGCGCGGGCCGCTTGCTGGAGGTCGGGTGCTCCTACGGCTATTTCCTCAACGCCGCCCGCATTCACTTCGACGTGCGGGGGGTGGAACCCTCGCGGGAGGCGCGCCGCCACGCCGAGCAAAAATTGAGCCTGCGGGTGGACGCCGCCACCCTGGCCGAGGCCCGTTACCCGGACTCCTTTTTCGACGCGGCCGTCCTTGTGGACGTGATCGAGCACATGGAGGACCCCGCGGCCGAGCTCCGCGAGCTGCGGCGGATCCTCCGGCCCGGCGGGATGCTCTATTTGGTGACGCCCGATATCTCCGGCTTGGCGGCCCGCCTTTTGCGGGGCCGTTGGTGGGGCCTGCGCCCGGCCCACATTTACTACTTCGACCGGCGGACCCTGGCCGCCTTGCTGTCCGCCGCCGGTTTCGAGGTCGTGGAGTCCCGCTCCTTCGGCCGCATCTTCACTTACGGCTATTGGCTGAGCCGCCTGCAGAATTACCCTCGCCCTCTCCACAAAGCCGTGGAGGCCGTCATCAACCTTTTCTCCCTCCGGGACAAGTTCCTGTACCTGGACACCCGCGACTCCATGCAGGTCGTCGCCCGCCGGTCCTAGCCGTTCCCCGCAAAGCGTTGGACAACGCCCGGACGATTTGCTATTGTGGGACGATGCTTGTCAAAGAAAAGAAACGCGAAATCGTCGGTAAGATGGGCGCCCGGGACAACGACACGGGCGCTCCGGCGGTGCAAATCGCCATCCTGACGGAGCGCATCAACGGGCTGCTGAGCCATTTCACCGCCAACCCCAAGGACCATCTGTCCCGCCGGGGTTTGCTGGTCATGGTGGGCCATCGCCGCCGCCTGCTGGCGTACCTCCGCCGGACCAACCCGAAACGATACACGCAGATCATCCGCGAGCTGGAGCTTCGGAAATAACGCGGACGCTGTCCGGCCTGAAACGACTTTCGGAACTTTCGCAGACAGGGATGCAACGGCTCCTCGCCCGCCGAGGCGCGGTTGAATCCCTTCCCAGCGAATCCCTAGCGTCGCTTCCCGCCGGCCCGTCCGCCGCGTACCGTCGCGCCCGCCCCAAACCAGGAGGCCTCTTCCATGAGCCAAGTTGAACGCGCAGAAATCGAAATTCAAGGCCGCAAAATTTCCTTTGAAGTGGGCGCCGTCGCCCGCCAGGCCGCGGGAGCCGTCCTCATCCGCTCCGGGGACACCATGGTGCTGGTGGCCTCCTCCTATTCCAAAAAGGCCCGCGTGGGCACGGACTTCTTCCCTCTGACGGTGGACTACCGCGAGCGCACCTACGCCGCGGGCCGCATTCCCGGCGGGTTCTTCAAGCGCGAAGGCAAGGCGCGCGACAAGGAAATCCTCACCAGCCGCCTCATCGACCGCTCCATCCGCCCCCTTTTCCCCGAGCACATGCGGCAGGACGTGCAAATCTCCAGCATCCCGCTGTCCGTGGACGGCATCCATTCCACCGACATCCTCGCCATGATCGGCGCCAGCGTGGCTCTGACCATGTCCGACATTCCCTGGAACGGTCCCCTGGGCGCCGTGCGCATCGGCCGCGTGGAGGACAAGTTGATCGTCAACCCCACCCTTCAGGAACAGCAGGAATCCACCCTGGACCTGGTGGTGGCCGGAAAAAAAGGCTGCCTCATGATGGTGGAGTCCGGCAGCCGGGAGCTTTCCGAGGAGCAGCTCCTCGAAGCCCTCACCCTGGCGCAGACGGAAATCGACCGGCTCTGCGATTTCCAGCTGGAATTTTTGAAGAACGCTTCCAAGGCCAAGTTCGAGGTTCCCAAGGCCGAAGTGAACGCCGACCTGCTGAAGCGGGCCGACGACCTGGCGCGGCCGGGCGTGCGGACCGCCATGCGCACCGCCGACAAGGCTGAGCGCGAGAAGGCCATGGACGCCGTCCGCAAGCAGGCCCTGGAAGCCCTGGCGGCGGATTTCCCCGACCAGGCGGGCGCCGTGAGCGCCGCCGTGGACAATATTGAATACGAGGAAGCCCGCCGGCTCATCCTGGACGAGAAGAAGCGCGCCGACGGCCGCGGCTACACGGACATCCGGCCCATCGCCTGCCAGGTGGGGCTCATCCCCCGCACCCACGGCTCGGCCCTCTTCACCCGCGGCCAGACCCAGGCCCTGGCCACCGTCACGCTGGGCTCGCCCGCCGACCAGCAGATCATGGACGAGCTGGAGGGCGAGTTCAAGGAGCGGTTCCTCCTCCATTACAACTTCCCCGGCTTCAGCACCGGCGAGGCCAAGCCCGAGCGCGGCCCCGGCCGGCGCGAGATCGGCCACGGCGCCCTGGCGCGCCGCGCCCTCCTGCAGATGCTGCCGCCCCTGGAGGAGTTCCCATACACCATCCGCATCGTCTCGGAAATCCTGGAGTCCAACGGCTCCAGCTCCATGGCTTCCGTCTGCGGCGGCTCCCTGGCTCTGTTCGACGCCGGCGTGCCGCTGAAGAAGCCCGTGGCCGGCATCGCCATGGGCCTCGTGAAGGAAGGCGACCGCGTGGCCGTGCTCACCGACATCCTGGGCATGGAGGACCACCTGGGCGACATGGACTTCAAGGTCGCGGGCACCGATTCCGGCGTCACCGCCCTGCAGATGGACATCAAAATTGAAGGCATCTCCGTGCAGCTGATGAAGCAGGCTTTGGAACAAGCCAAGGCCGCGCGCCTGCACATCCTCGGCAAGATGAACGAGAAGCTGGACGCGCCGCGCCCCGACCTGTCGGCCTTCGCGCCGCGCATCGTGGTGATCCAGATCCCCGTGGACAAGATCGGCGCGCTCATCGGCCCCGGCGGCAAGAACATCCGCCGCATCGTGGAAGAGTCCGGCGCCAACGTGGACGTGGACGACGACGGCAAGGTCTACATCACCAGCAACGACGCCCCGGCCATGGAGGCCGCGCGCGCCATGGTGGAGGGCCTCACCGCCGAGGTGGAGGTGGGCAAGATTTACAAGGGCCGCGTCATGCGCATCATGCCGCGCCTGGGCGCCTTCGTCGATGTCATGCCCGGCAAGGAAGGCCTGGTCCACATCTCCCAGCTGGACGTCAACCGCGTCGAGCGCGTGGAGGACGTGGTGAAGGAAGGCGACGAGCTGGAAGTGAAGTGCATCGAGGTCGACAACCACGGCCGGGTGAACCTGTCCCGCAAGGCCGTGATCAAACCGGGTTCCGAGCTGGAGGGCGGTTTGCCCTCGTCCCGCGGCGGCGACCGCGGCGGCGACCGGGGCGGATTCCGCGGCGGCCGTGACCGGGACCGGGGCGGTCCCGGCGGGCGCGGCGGCGGCCGCGGCTTCGGCGGCGGTGGCGGCGGCGGGCGGGGCTACCGGTAAATCTTAAGGCGTGAAGGGTGAATAAGGAACAGTGAATGGAGACGGCGACGGCCGGCATCGATCAAAGGCTGCGGGGTCTTCTTTTTTCCCATTCACCATTCACAATTCATTGTTCACGCGGTCCATTCGTCCATGACTGACAAGCCTTCCGACAAGAAAAAGACTTCCGTTCCGGCGGAGCTGCGGAAGTATTACGACCTCATGGTGGAGGAGGGGCTTTACGAGCTCGAGGTGAAGGAAGGGGATTTTTACCTCAAGCTCTCCCGGCCCCGGCCCGGACAGCCTTTCGCGCCGGCTCCGTCGGCGCCCGTCCGCGCGGCTCGCCCGGCGGCTCCGGCTCCGCCCCCTCCCGAGCAGGACCAGTTTCATTCCATCGCTTCGCCTCTGGCGGGCATTTTCTACCGCTCGCCCTCGCCCCAATCGCCGGCCTTCGTCAAGGAAGGCGACCAAGTGGCGCTGGGCGCGGTGCTCTGCATCGTGGAGGCCATGAAGGTGATGAACGAAATCCGCGCCGACCGGCCCTGCGTGATCCGCAAAATTTTGGCGGAGAACGGCAAGCCCGTGGCCGGAGGCCAGAGCTTGTTCCTGGTGGACCCGGCTTCCTAGCCGACCGTGCAGGATCCCGAAATCGGCCAGGCCGCCGGCGCCGTCTGGCAGTATTTGGAATGGCACGGCGAGACGTCGACCCTCAAACTGCGCGCCTCCCTGAAAATGTCCCAAAGCTCTCTTTTCCTGGCCCTGGGCTGGTTGGCCCGGGAGGGAAAAGTCCGCCTGCTTTCCGATGAAAACGGCCGCCGCGTGGCTTTGAGGCGCGATTGAGCGGCGCGCCCGCGCCGAAATCCCGCGCCGCAAGCCGCCCGCGCCCGTCCGCGCGCCTGGTTCGCTCCGCGCTTTCCCGTCCGCGCCTTCCATGACTTTCTGGCAAGCCGTCCTTCTGGGCCTGGTGCAGGGGGTGACGGAATTTTTCCCCATCTCCTCCGACGGACACCTCACTCTGTTCCAGGCGGCGCTCCGCATCCAGGACGCGTCCTTGGCTCTGGACGTGGCCCTGCACGTCGGCACCCTGGCGGCCGTGCTTTTTTTCTTCCGCAAGGACTTCGCGGCCATGATCCGGGCGTTGGCGTCTTCGCAGGACACGCCGGACCGGGCGTTGGAGCGGCGCCGTGCGCTTTACATCGTCGTGGCGACGGTGTTCACGGGCGCGGTGGGTCTTTCCTTGAAAGAATCCGTGGAGGCCTCCGTGGCGTCCTTCGGCGCGGCGGGAATCGGATTTTTGTTGACGGCTCTTTTTCTGTCGGCGGGGGACTGGGCGGGCCGGCGGGGAGAGCGCCGGCCTTTGTGGGAGGCGCCCTGGTGGCACTTGGCGGTCCTGGGGCTGGCACAAGGCGCGGCGGTGTGGCCGGGTTTGTCGCGGAGCGGTTCCACCATCGCCGTCGCGCTGCTTCTGGGCTGGCGCTGGGAGGACGCGGGACGCTTCAGTTTCCTGATGTCGGTGCCGGCGGTGGCCGGCGCCACCTTGCTCATGGCCCGCGACATGGCCGGGCTGGACCCGGTCCTCGTGTCGGCCGGGGTTCTGGCGTCCTTCGCCGCGGGCTGGGTGTCCCTGTCCGGCCTGATGAGGTTCCTGCGCGCGCGGCGGCTGTGGCCTTTCGCCGTCTATTGCGCCGCCGCCGGCATCTGGGCTCTCTCCCGTTAAGTTCTCGGTGAAAAACCTCAGCCGCGTTTTTTTGGTATCTTGTATTTCGATGCGCTCATATTTTGCAAAGCGGGTGATCCATGGATAGGACCGTATACTTGAAAGCATCGGCGAGAAGCCGGCAGAAAGACAAACGCCGCCGCCAGGAGGCCCTGGGCGTGGCTCTCATGGCCGCCGGCGCCGTGGCGTTTTATTGCGTTCTCTTTCCGGCCGGCGAATGGGGACGGCACGTGAAGGGCGGCCTGGCCTGGGCCTTCGGGAGCCTGCGGGCCTTGGTGCCGCTCTGGGCCGTCTACGCCGGGTTCCGCCTGGCCGTTTCCAAATCCTGGCCCCAGTTCGCCCTGCGGTTGGTTTTGTGGTCGTCGTTTTTCCTTTTTTCCGACGCTTTGCTGTCCCTTTTCGGCCGGGCGGCTTTCGGCCGAAACTACGGCGGGGCGCTGGGCCTCTCCGGGGCTGAATTTCTGGCGCGGCTGTTGGGGACGCCCGGGGCTTGGATCGTCTCGCTGGCCGCCCTGGGCCTGACGCTTTGCGGTTTGTTCCGCGTCGCGCCGGCGGCGGTTTTGCACGCCGCGGCGGCGCGCCTGAAAGCCGTTTGGGTGGAATGGCGGCAAGCCCGCGGGCGCGCGGCCGAAAAGAAACCGCCCGTGGTGAAGCCCCGTCCTTTGGCGGCGGCGTCCCGCGTCTTGGAGCCGGTGGTGCCCCAGATCTCCATGCCGCCGGTTTCCCGGCCGGCTCCCGTCAAGGGAGAGCCGGCGAAAAACGGCGACGCTCTTCCCGCCGCGCCCCCGCCCGCGCGGCCCGAACCGGCCCGCGCCGCCGCGCCGTCTGCGCCCGCCGCGTCCTCGGAATCGCCGGCGGAATCCGTTCCAGCGGAGCCCTACCGGCTGCCGCCCCTGTCCCTCTTGAAGGAACCTTCTTCCCAGGGCCGCGGCCAATCCCAGCAGGATTTGATCGCCAAGGCACGCCTCCTGGAGCAGACGTTGGGCAACTTCGGCGTCTCCGCCCGCGTGACGGACATCCACCCCGGCCCCGTCATCACGCGCTACGATTTGGAGCCGGCGCCGGGCGTGAAGATCAGCTCCATCGTGGCCCTCTCCGATGATATCGCTTTGGCCATGCGGGCCACGCGGGTGCGGGTCCTGGCGCCCATCCCCGGCAAGGGCGCCGTGGGCGTGGAGATCCCCAACTCGGATTCCGCCACCGTCGTTCTGAAGGAAATTCTGTCCCATCCCAGCTTCCAGAACGCGCGCTCGCCGCTCACCTTCGCCTTGGGGAAAACGTCCTCGGGCGAGCCCAGCGTGGCGGACCTGGCGGCCATGCCGCACCTGCTGGTGGCGGGGGCCACGGGCGCGGGAAAATCCGTCTGCATCCACGCGCTGATCACGTCCATCTTGATGCACGCCGAGCCGGACCGGGTGAAGTTCATGCTCATCGATCCCAAGCGGCTCGAGCTGCCGGGCTACGACGGCATCCCGCACATGTACGACCCGCGCACGGGGCCGGACGGCGCCCAGGTCATCACGCAGCCCAAGGAGGCCGCCAAGGCCCTGGCGCGCCTGGTGAAGGTGATGGAGTTCCGCTACGAGCTTTTCGCCAAATCCAACGTGCGCAACATCGAAGGCTACAACGAGAAGCGCGTCGCCAACGGTTTGCCGCCGGAGTATTACATCGTGGTGATCATCGACGAGCTGGCGGACCTCATGCTGGTGGCCACCCGCGAGGTGGAGGATTCCATCCAGCGCCTGGCGCAGATGGCCCGCGCGGTGGGCATCCACCTGGTGCTGGCCACCCAGCGCCCGTCGGTGGACGTCATCACGGGCGTGATCAAGGCCAACCTGCCGGCGCGCATCGCCCTGCGGGTCGCCTCCCAGATCGATTCCCGCGTCATCCTGGACACCGTGGGCGCCGAGGCGCTGGTGGGCAAAGGGGATATGCTGTTCCTGCCGGCCGGCGCGCCCGAGCCCATCCGCCTGCAGGGAGCCTTCGTGTCCGAAGCGGAGGTGTCGGCCGTGGCCGAGTTCGCCAAGCAGCAGGCCAAGCCCCGCTACGAGGACATCTTCGCCAAGATCGCCGCCGCCCAGGCCGCCGACGAGGACGCGGAGACCAAGGGCGAGCTGGACCAGGCCTTGCGGCTCATCCTCGAGCGAAAGCGCGTGTCGCAGGACCTGCTCAAGGCGCATTTCGGCTCCTCGGCCCGGGCCACCAACGTGCTGTCCCTGCTGGAGGTGCGCGGGTTCATCCACAAGCCCGACGGAACGAACCGCTGGGAAATCTATTTTGATAAAATCGATGATTATATGAGAATCGGCTGACCGTCATGCCCGAACCCGCTTCGTTCATAGGCCTGGGGGAAACCCTTCGCAACCGCCGCCGCCAGAAAGAGCTCACTCTGGAGCGCGCGGCTCAAGACACGCGCATTTCCCATCGCTTCCTCAAAGCGCTGGAGGAGGACCGCTGGGACGAACTCCCCGCCAAGGTTTATTTGGAGGGCTTCCTCCGGCAGTACGCCGATTACCTGGACCTGGAGGGCGGCGAGTTGGTGAAGAAACTGCGGGAATTCCGCGGCGCGGGCGCGCCGCCGGTGATCCGCCAGGCGGGTTCCCCCGCCGTGGAGCCGGAGGGGGCCGGCAAGCCGTTCCGCGCGGAGGCCCTGTTCCTGGTCCTGCTGGCCGGGGTTTTGGCGGCGCTTTATTTTTTCAGCCGCGCTCAGCAGAAGGGGCCGGCGGCCGCGCCCGGGACGGAAGCCGCCTTTGAAATCGAAGGCGGAACATCGACTTTTTCCGAGGCCGGAACGCACCGCCTGGAGGTCCTCGCCCGGGAATCCACCTGGGCCCGGATCTGGGCCGACGGGCAAGTGCGCTTCGAAGGCATTCTTTCCAAGGACGCCCGCAAAGCCTGGCCGGCGGAAACTTCGTTCCGCGTGCAGGCGGCTGACCTGGCCTCGCTGTCCGCCGAGGTGGACGGCCTGCCTTTGAAGCTCGAGCGCGATAACGCGAAGGAGCTGGCGTGGTCGGCGTCCGAAAAGGCGTCCGGCGGGGAAGCCAGGGAAACCGCCCGCCCGGCCGCGCCGCCGGCTGTTTCGACCGCCGCCGCGGCGGATCTGGGCCCCGACGGCCAGCCGCGCCGCCGCCGCCGTCCACGGCCGGCGCCCGTCCTCGGACCCTTGCTTCCCGGCACCACGGGCCCTTCTCTGGTCCCGCCCGGCCCGCCGGCCGCGGAGTGAGGCGCGGCGTTTCCGGCGGAACGTCCGGCGCCGGCCGTCCGGCCGCCGCGCGAGCGTCCGCCTCTTTCCGCTTTCCGATCAAGCCATGAACCTCCCCAACCGGCTCACCGTCGCCCGCCTCCTGCTCGTGCCCCTTTTCATGATTTTCACCTACACGGACAACGTCTACACGCGCATCCTGGCCCTGCTCATATTCATCGGCGCCGGCATCACGGACCTTTACGACGGCTACCTGGCCCGCAAGTACAACCTCATCACGCCCCTGGGCACCTTCCTCGATCCGCTGGCGGACAAGCTCATCGTCACCGCGGCTTTCATCTCGTTCGTGGAGCTGCCTGAAATCCACATCCCGGCCTGGATGGTGGTGCTCATCGTCGGGCGGGAGTTCCTCATCACGGGGTTGAGGTCCCTGGCCGCGGCGCAGGGCCGCATCATCGGCGCCGACGAGGGCGGGAAGTTCAAGACCACGGTGCAAATCACCGCCATCCTCACCATCCTCGTCACGCTCATCATCAACTCGGTCCTGGGCCGCTTCGGCGAGATCGACCTGCAGGCGCTCCACGCCGAGCCGGGCTGGCGCGCCGCCTCCGCCCGCCTGCTGGAATGGACGCCCTATTGGATGGCCTTCATCGCCACGCTTTTCTCCCTCATCACCGGCGTGGGCTATTTGCGCCAGCACAAGGCGCTGCTCCGGCAAAGCGTCTGATCGGCCCGGCCGCCGGAACGAAGACCGTCGGACGGGCCGCCGGGCGCGGTTTTCCCGCAGCCGAGGGCTGATCCCATGTTCCGAGCGTTCATCCTCGCCTCGGCCAGCCTGTGTTATCTCAGCCACATCCCTTACCGCCTGGTTCCTCATAAAAAATGGAAGGGCGGCGGCCTGTTGGGAAGCCTGGCCGGGTGGGCGATCCTTTGGGTCATGCCTCCGGGCGGCTGGCCCGCTTGGGCGGCCCTGGCGACGGCGGCGGCGTTTTCCATCTGGGCGAGCCATTGGGCCGAAAAATTCTACGGCGCTCACGACGATCCGCGCATCATCATCGACGAGGTGGCCGGCGTCTGGACGGCCGCTCTTTTTCTTCCCCGGGCCGCGGCGCCCATGGTCCTGGGTCTCGTTTTCTTCCGCGTGTTCGACGTGCTCAAGGGCCCCTGGGGCCGGGCGGCCGCCCGCCTGCCCGGCGGCTGGGGCGTCGTCGCCGACGACTTGCTGGCCGGCGCGCTGGCCTACGTGTGCGTTCGTTTGGCGGGCATGGTCATGCCCTTTCCGCCGCTCTGATCCGCCGCGCTTCATTTCAAACCGGCGATTTTATACACTTTCGCTGATTCTCTAACGGAAAAGGAGCGTTCCTATGGCAAAAAAAGCGTCCCGGCCCGAGCCGGTCAAACTGGCCGTCATCGGCGGCAGCGGGCTCTACGATATTCCGGGCATTGAAGATTTGAAAGAAGTCCGCGTCAAAACGCCCTTCGGGGCGCCTTCCGACGCCATCATCACCGGCCGCCTGGAAGGCGTGCGCTGCGCCTTCCTGCCGCGCCACGGCCGCGGCCACCGCATTCTGCCTACGGAGATTCCCGCCCGGGCCAACATTTACGCGCTGAAGTCGCTGGGTGTGGAGCGCATCATCGGCGTGGGAGCCTGCGGCAGCCTGAAGGAAGAACTGGCCCCGCGGCATTTCGTCATCCCGGATCAAATTTTCGACCGCACGCGCCTGCGCGTGTCCACCTTTTTCGGCGGCGGCGTGGTCGGTCACGTGTCTTTCGACCGGCCCTTCTGCCCGGCCCTGTCGCCCGTCCTGGCCGAAAGCGCCGAGGCCGCCGGCGTGACGACCCATCGCGGCGGCGTCTACGTCTGCATCGAGGGGCCGGCCTTCTCCACGGTGGCGGAGTCCGAGGTGAACCGCAAACTGGGTTTCTCCGTCGTGGGTATGACCGTCCTGCCCGAGGCGAAACTGGCCCGGGAAGCCGAGATTTGCTACTCCAGCGTTTCCCTGGTGACGGACTACGACGTGTGGAAGGAGGGGGAAGAGGTGTCGGTGGAGCGCGTGGTGGCCACCCTGCAGGCCAACGTGGAGAACGTGAAGAAGCTCATCCGGCAGGCCCTGCCGCGCCTGCAGGCGCCGCGGGAATGCCCCTGCGCCTCCGCCCTCAAGTTCGCCGTCTTCACCCAGCCCGGCGCCATGAACCCCGTGACCCGGAAAAAGCTGGATCTGTTTATTGGAAAGTATTTCAAGACATGATTTTTCCCAGACTTAATTTTCGGGCCCCCCTGTGGCGTTTTGAGCGCGCCCTTTTTGCGGAGAGGGAGGCCCGACCTTTCTTTTTGGACAAGCAAAAAGAAAGTATGGCCGGGTCCAGGGGTGGAGCCCCTGGGACATGCCGGTGTCCCCTATATGATTAAAGCCGTCATCTTCGATTTCGACAACACCCTCATGGACTTCATGCGGGCCAAGCGCGCCGCCGTGGAGGCGGCGGCGGAGGCCATGGTGGACTCCGGCCTCGACATGCCCAAGGAGCGCATGGTGGAAAAAATTTACAAGGTGTATGACAAGGAAGGCATCGAAGACCAGAACGTTTTCGACAAGGTGCTCACCCAGGAATTCGGCAAGATCAACTACAAAATTTTGGCGGCGGGCATCGTGGGCTACCGCCGCGCGAAGCAGGGGCACATGGCGCTTTATCCCCATGTTCACATCGCCCTCAACGACCTGGCGAAGATGGGGATTAAAATGGTCGTGGTGTCGGACGCGCCGCGCCTCCAGGTGTGGATGCGGGTGGTGCAGATGGGCATCCAGCATTATTTCGACGACGTGGTGTCCTTCGACGACACGGGGGAGAAGAAGCCCAGCCCCAAGCCCTTCCGCCGCGCCCTGGAGATTTTGGGCGTGGAGGCGGGCGAGGTCATCATGATCGGCGATTGGGCCGAGCGCGACATGGTGGGCGCCAAAGCCGTGGGCATGCGCACCTGCTTCGCCCGCTACGGCGACGAGTTCAACACCAAAGCGTCCGGCGCGGACTACGAGATCAACGACGTCTTGGAACTGGTGAACATCGTGCGGCGGGAGAACGGCGGAGCGCCGGCCCGCGCGGGAAAGCGCTCATGAGGTTTCTGACCCGAAGCGCGGCATCCGCCGCGCGCGCGGCGCTGCTGGTCGCCGCCCTGTGCCTGTCCGCCGCGGCGGGCAACCTCGTGGTCACTTTCCTCGATTGCGGCCAAGGCGACGCGGCCTTCCTGGAACTGCCCAACGGCAAAACGGCCCTCATCGACGCCGGCCCCCGCGAAGATTGGACCGGTTTCGACGCGGGCCGCGACGTGTTGGACCCTTTCTTGAAAAAACGCGGCGTCAAAAAGGTGGACTTCGCCGTCCTCAGCCACGCCCACTTGGACCACCTGGGCGGGTTCCGCCACCTGCTCGACCATTACCCCGTGGGAACCTTTTACGATCCCGGCGCCTCCCACGCCTCCCTGGAATACAAGGACCTGCTCAAGCGGCTGTTGGAGAAGAACGTGTCCTATCAAATCGTCCGCCGGGGCGAAAACCTGCCGTGGGACGCCGATCTGGAAGTCGCCGTCCTGTCCCCTCCCGGCGATCTGTTCGAGGGCAACAACCTCAACGACAATTCCCTGGTCCTGCGGGTCCGCCACGGCAAGGTCGTCTTTTTGTTCACGGGAGACGCCGAAAGGACGGCCGAGGCGTTCTTGACGGCGGAGGAAGGAGCGGCCTTGAAATGCGCCGTCCTCAAGTCGGCCCATCACGGCTCCAAGACGTCCTCCTCGGCCGCGTTTTTGGAAGCCGCGCGTCCGCGGGCCGTGGTGGTATCCGCCGGGCGCGGGAACCGCTACGGGCACCCTCATCCGGTGGTTCTGGAGCGATACAAGGCCAGGCGCATCCGCGTCCTGCGCACCGACACGCAGGGCCACATCCGCGTCGTCTCCAACGGCCGCCGCTGGCGCGCCAAGGCGGCGGGGCTTAAAAAAGCGGCCGCGCCCCCCGGCCCCGCGGTTAACCCGTGAGGCCCGCCCGCCGCCGTTGAAGAGCGCAAAAGGAGCGGCGCTTCGGGCGTGCCGCGCCGCGTTGTTCTTGCTTTCGTTTTCGACGGCCTCCGCGTCCGGCGCGGGGGAGAATGTGTTCGTGACGGGAGCGTCCCGGGAAGGGGACAGGGGCTCCGTTGTGCTGAACGGCTCCCTCGAAATCAGCGACATCCTTTTCGTCCGCGGCCGGGGCCGTCCTTCCCTTCGCTTCCCGGAATACACGGCCAAAAGCGGCCGCGCTTACCCGCAAGTGGTCGTCCATTCGAAAAAACTGTATGATGAAATTCTGGCCGCCCTGGACGGCGCCCCGCTCCCGGCCCCGCCGGGAACGCCGTTGCCCTTCCGAGCGGGCGAGCCGTCGCTCCTCAGGGGATCCAAGCGCAAAGCCAACGTGGACGTCACCTTCGGCGGCGCCGTGACGGTGGTCCTCGGCGTCATGGAAGGCCGCGGCGGCGATTTTTGGATCGCCTATCCGGGCCGCCCCGGCGGCGACGGAAAGAGGCGGCCTCAGGCGCGCCTCCTCGACAAAAATCTCAAGCGCGACGTGGAAGCGGCGGTGCTCCGGAAATTCCGGAGAATGCTGAGCGAAACGGCCGAAGATCGGCCCGGAAAGCGGATGGCCCATGGCGACTAGGAATCTTTTTCCGCCGCACGCGAAGTCCGGTTTCCATCCGGCGCGCCGATCGGTCCCCGCCTGATGCGCGACGCCTTTTTTCCCGCGTTCCTCAACATCGCCGTGCCCCTCATGGCCGGGCTGATCTATTTCGCCATGGCCAAATACGTCCGCCACATCGGGCCCATGCGCACTCTCATCACGGGCGAGCTGACCTACCGCGGGGCCTATTGGGGTTTCCTGTTCCTGGGCATCTATCTCGCCTCCCGGCCCCTGCAGATCCTGGCGCCGCATCCCTGGCCCCTCATCGTCAACAACCTGCGTGAGTTCTGCATGATCGCCGTCTTCGGGCCGTCGGTGTTCCTGGCCATGATGAGCTTCGTCTTCGGCGCCGAGAACGTTCCGCGCCGAGCCGCCCGCATCCTGTTCGGGATTTGCATCTTCCTGGCCCTGGTGTTCGTCACCGTCAACATTTTCGCCATCGGCGGCAGCGAGCCCATCTTCCGCATCGGAGATTTCACCGCCCACGACGGCGTGTGGTTCAAGAACCCCCGCGAGGACGCCCGCGGCCTCATGTGGATTCTTTTTTTGGTCCGTCTCATCGATCCGGTGCTGCTCGTCTTGGCCGCCGGCTCCTTCGTGCTCTGGCACGCACGGAATTATCCGACGGAGAAGAAGGTGCTCTATGACAACATGCCCAAGAAGCTCTACCTGCTGGGCAGCGCCTGTTACGCCTTCGCCCTTTCCATGCTGTCCGTGGGCCTGCTCTACGCTTTCGCCCACAAGCCCAACCAGTGGTGGATCTACTACGTCGGCGCCCTGCTGGCGGGTTTCCTGGAAACCATTTCCCTTTCCCTGCCCATGAAAAAGCACGTGCAGGTGAGCGAGCATCTGTGAAGCCGGCCTTCTTCGAAAAGCTGGTCCGGCGGCGCTACGCCTTCCGGGGTCGGGCCGTCCGCATGCGCGTGGACACAGTGCGTCTACCATCGGGCGGGGAGGCCACGCGTGAGTACATGGACCATCCGGGCGCCGTGGCGGTGGTGCCGGTTCTGGATGGTCCGGCCTCCGATCCCCGGATACTGCTCGTGCGCCAATACCGCCATCCCGTGGGCGAGACGACCCTGGAGCTCCCCGCCGGCAAGCTGGACCCGGGGGAGAATCCTTTGGCCTGCGTGAAGCGCGAGCTGGAGGAAGAGACGGGTTACAAGGCCCGGCGCTTCCAGCGGCTTTGGTCCTTTTGGCCCACGCCCGCCTTCGCCAACGAGGTGATCCACCTTTACGCCGCCCGTGACCTGCGGCGCGGCCGCTTCCGGCCCGACGAGGATGAATTCCTGGAGCCGGCCGCCTTCAGGCTGAGCCAGGTTTTAAAGAAAATTGAACGAGGCATCATCAAGGACTCCAAAACCTTGGTGGGCCTTTTTGCATTCCTTCGCCGGAGAAAATAGAACTCCCCGCCCCTTCCGGCTTCATCTCCTTGCTTCGACTCCGAGCTCTCCCCGATTTCGTTCCGTTGGCCGTTTGTATCCTCTTTGCGCGCCCCGCGCCGTCCTCCGCCGCTCCCTTGGACGTGGTCATCAACGAGATCGCCTGGGGCGGGACCGCCGCCAGTTCCTCCGATGAATGGATCGAGCTCTACAATCCCACGGAAAACAACATCCCCCTGTCGGGATGGACCCTGAAGTCCAACGACGGTTCGCCCACGGTGGTTTTAACCGGAACCATTCCCGCGCGGGGATATTTTCTTTTGGAACGCACGGACAATTTTACGGTGTCCAACATCGCCGCGGACCAGCTATTCACCGGAGGCATCGCCAACGGGCCGCCCGCCGAGGATTTTCTCTTGCTGGACGCGAGTTCCGACACCGTGGACCGCGTGTTTTTCTCCACCGCGGGTTGGCCGGCGGGAAGCGGCTCGCCGGAGTACCGCTCCATGGAGCGGGTGGACCCGACGCGGGCCGGCAGTTTGGGCGCCAACTGGCGCTCCAACAACGGCTCGACCCGCAACGGGTTGGACGCCGCCGGCAACCCTTTGAACGGAACGCCGAAAGCGCAGAACTCCGTTTTCGGCCCCCTGGTCGAAATTTGCGGCAACGGCGAGGACGACGACGGCGACGACCTGGCGGACTGCGGAGACGCGGATTGCCGCGGCCACGAGACGTGCCCGGACTTTTCCCGCTCCGGCGCCTTGGGCGCGGACCCGGCCAAGCGGGCGTTCTCGCCCCGGGACGCGGACCCGGCCTTCCGCTCCTGCCCGTTGATTTACAACGCGGGCTCCGCCGGCGTGGTGAAGACTGTGCGCATCGCCGACGCGCGCGGGGAGGTGGTGCGCGTTTTGGTGAACGCCGACGCGGGCCCCGGCGGCATGAGCCTGGCGGGCATCGCGGCCGGCGTGGTGGCCTGGGACGGCCGTGATGACGCGGGAGCGGCCCTGCCGGCGGGCGTTTACGTCGTCCGTTTGGAAGGCGTGGACCTGGCCACCGGCGGCCGCGTGCCGGGGCGGGACACCGTGGCCATCGGGCGATGACGAGCCGGCCGTTCCGCGCGCTTTCAGGTCCGGCGGCTCTTTTGGCCGGCGCCTTTGCGGTTTCACCGCTTTCCGGCCGCGCCGCCTTCGAAGAGCGGCCGCCTTCGGCCCGGGCGGCCGGGCTGGCGGAGGCCGGTTCCGCCGCCTGGGCCGGCGGCCCGGAGGCTTATTACAACGCCGCAGGCCTGGCCTTCGCCCGCCGCCGGGAATTGACGGCGGGTTACGGACGCCTGTTCGGCCTGGCCGATTTGCCCTTCGAGTCCGCGGCTTACGCCGGTCCCCGGACCGGCGGCGGCGCCGGCCTTTCTTTCACCCAGTTCGGTTCCGCTCTTTACAGGGAGCAGGAGCTCGGCCTCGCGGGGGCGTTCCGGCTTTCCCCTGCGGCCGCGCTGGGCGGCGGGCTGAAATATTCCGCGCTGAGGGTGAAGCGCTATGGTTCTTCGGCCGCCTGGGGGTTGGACGCGGGCGGCGCGCTTCGTCCGCATCCCAAAGTGGACGCGGGATTCTCCGCCCGGAACATCAACCATCCGTCCTTCGAGGACGGAACCCAAGGCCCCGCGCCGGACCTTCGGGCGGGCCTGGCCTTCCGTCCGGCGGCGGGATTTCTCACGGTTCTGGACGCGGTCAAGCCCGTGCGGGGCGAACTCTCGTGGCGCGCGGGGGAAGAAATCGCCGTTTCTCCTTTTTTGGATCTTCGCTTCGGTCTGCGCACGGCGCCGAACCGCTACGCTCTGGGTTTCGGGCTGCGGTTTAAATCGTTCCGGTTGGACTACGCCCTCCTCAGCCATCCGCTCCTGCAGGACCAGCACCACGCGGGCTTCGGTTTCGCCTGGGGTCCCGCGGACGATCCGCCGGCAGAACCGGCGCCGCTCGCGGTTCAAAAACGGCCGCGGTCCCGCCGGGCCAAGGCGCCGCCCAAATCCCGCCACAAGCCTTTGCCGTCGAAGCCCGTGAACATCAACACCGCCTCTCCGGAGGAGCTCATGACCCTCCCGGGCGTGGGCCGGGCCACGGCCCAAAAAATAATCGAACGGCGCGCCAAGCACGGGCCGTTCAAAAGCTTGAAAGAGCTGCTGAAGCTTCCGCGCTTCTCCCGGCGGACCTACATCCGCTTGGCGCCCTACGCGGTCCTGGAAGACCCCGTCCCGGCGGAACCGCCCCGTCCTCCCGACGGCCCACCGGAGCCGGCCGCTCCATGACGCGCGGAGGCCGGGCCGCGGCCATGGTTTTCCTCATGGCCGTGCCGGGAAGCGGATTGTGCGAAGAGGAGGCGCCCGACGTTCTGCCGGAGGAAGGCGTTTCCTTGGACGTGTCGACCTCGGCCGAGGAGGACGCGCTGTCGGAGTGGAGGGAACATCCCTTGAACGTCAACGCGGCGTCGGAAGAGGATCTTTTGCGGCTGCCCGGCGTGCAGAGGCCGCTGGCGCGCCGGTTGTTGAAGGAGAGAAAAAAACTTCGGGGTTTTAAAAACATGGACGACCTGCGCCGCGCGCCGGGCATGACCGAGGATGCTCTGGAAAAAATCCGGCCCTACGTGGAGGTCGCGCCGGCGCCGGATAAGCCCGAATTCTCCGGGGACGTCCGCCTGCGCCTTCGCAACGTGAACCCCCGGGGAAGCACGGTTTTGTCCGCCGATCCGGCATTTCAAAACAACACCTACTATTACAACCGCACGCGCTTCCGCTACGGACGGGCTTCCGCCGGCTGGGTGGCGCGCCGGCCCAGCGCCGGTCCGGCCTTGAGCCCCGACAACGGAAGCCTCCTCCTGACGAAACACTCAGCCCGCGTGGAGGAAGCCGGCCTTCTCGCCGACGCTCTGTTGGGCGATTATGTCCTCACCTACGGCCAGGGCCTTGTCTTTTACGAGGGCCTGGGGGAGTTCGTGCGGCCGGTGAAGGTGAAGGCCCGGGGCGCGCGGCCGGATTTCACCAGCGGGACGAACCAATACCTCCGGGGGGTATTTTTGGAAAGCCGGCCGGGGCCCTGGGGGGCGGCGGTCTTCGCCTCTGAAAAGCCTTTGGACTTGCGGGTCAGCACGTCCACGGGCCGCGTGGACGAGGACTTGAACGATCTTCGCGAAGACCTGGGCGACGTCCACGACGCCCGCGGCCTGGCCGAGAACGATTCCGTGCGGGAGCGGCTGGCCGGCGGCCGCCTGGACTGGCGCTCGCCGGGCGGGAATCTTGTGGGCGCCACGGCCTACCGCAGTGTTTACACCAAAACCGTGGACCCGCGGGAAAGGGAGTTTTCCAATGCCCACGTCTTCCGCGGCGACGAAAGCGCCGCGGCGTCCTTCGATTTCGACGTCCATCGCGATAGATGGAATTTTTTCGGCGAGGCCGCCCGCTCCTGGTCGGAAGGCCCGGGCGTCGCTCCCCGGCGGGGAAACGCCTGGACCGCCACTCCGTTGTTCCGGCAAAAACCTTTCGACGCCTGGGTCACCTTGTTCGACTACGATCCCGACTTTTTCGCGCGCCACGGCAAGGGGCCGGCCTTCGCCGTGGTGGGCGCGCCGGAGGAATTGACCGACAATCAAAACGGCGCCCAGTACGGTCTTCGCTACGAGGGCGGCCGGCACAAGGCCCAGGCCGCATACACGTTGGCCCGTTTCCCGGCTCCCCTGGGCGACGGATCCGGCACGGCTCCCATCCAGGCGTCCCGGGGCCGCCGCGTTTATCTGGATGAAGAATACGCGGCTTCGCAAAACGTGCACCTCTACGTCCGCTATCAGCTGGTGGAGCAGGACGTGTTCGAAAGCGCCGTTTCCGGCGGAAAAGACCGCATCGCCCTGCGCCGGACCCACCGCTGGCGGTTCCAGGCCGCCGGCCGCGGCGGCCCGCGCGTCCGCTTGCGGTTCCGCTACGAAGTCCGCCACGAGGACACGGAAAGCACGGGCCTGCGCCGCGCCGGCCATTTGGTCATGGGCGACGCGCGCTGGACGCCGGCGCCCGGACTCACGCTCGCGACCCGGCTTTACGTTTTCGACTCGCCCGCCGCTTTTCTCACCACCGGTTCCGAGGAGATTTGGGACGGAGTCTATTATTACCGCCTGGCCGGAGGCCTCAACAGCCTGCGCGGCGCGCCCGGCACGCGGTTTTACTTCACCGCCAAGCAGGCCCTGGGGCCGGACATGGACCTTTGGCTGAAATACGACGTCAACCGCCGGCCGGGAGACCTGATCTCGGTTCAGTCTTCGACGGCCGGCCAGGAGAGCAAAGCCTTCGGCGCGGCGCGGCACGGTTTCCACGCGCAAGTGGATTATCGGTGGCGCGGAGCGCGGCCGCGCGGTCCGGCCGAGGCCCGCCGGAAAGGCCCGTCGTGAAGCGCGGCGGCGGTCTGTTCTGCGCCGCGGTCCTTTGCGCGGGCCTCTGCGCCCGCGGCGGCGCGCAAACTTATCCGGGCGCGCGGGACTTCGCCGATCCGGTTTCGGGGGCGGGCGCCGCCGGCGCGGCCATGGGCTCCACCGGCCTGGTCCGGCCCAAGAGCGCCGCCGCCCAGCACATCAACCCGGCGGTTCTTCCGGCCCTGGAGGGTTCGGGCCTGTCCCTTTCCTTCGGGCCCGTGCTGATGGAGGAAAAATTCGCCGAGTCCGCGGTCCAGACCCGGGTGAACAGGCACGCCTACTTTGAGGCGAACGAGATATCCCTGGCCTTCCATGGGACGGAGCGCCTTTGGCTGGGCCTGGGCTTGCGGCCGGCCTGGGATTTTCATTACCGGACGTCTTTCACCCAATTCGACGGCGCGGGAAACCCGGCCTGGGACGCGCGGCTTCGCGGGTCCGGCGCCCTTTGGGCCCTGTCGCCGGCTCTGGCCTGGGCGCCGTCGGAAAAGTTTTCGCTGGGCGCGGCGGCGGACATCCTGTGGGGCGAGGAAAAAATCAGCGCGGCCCGCGTCGCCCGAAGCGGCGGAACGGATGCGGCCTGGAACGAAGAGGCGGTCTATCGTGGCTGGGCGCCGCGCCTGGGCCTGCGGTGGACCTGGGGGGAAAGCTGGGGCGCGGGAGCCGTTTTCCAGCCGCCGTCGGAGGTCGCGCGCAGGTTCGACCTGCGGGTTTCCACGGCGCCGGCCCGCGGCCGCGGCGGGCGGGAAAAGTGGATGTTGCCGGCCCTCTGGAGCGCCGGCCTTTCCTATAAAGCGCCGGGCGGCGCGGCCGAGGCCGCCCTGGAAATTCGCCACGCGGCTTGGAGCCGGTGGAAAATCGACGGCCGCCGCGCCGGCTCCGCGGGCTGGACCAAACCCCTCTTCCAGGAATTGGCCTCGGCGGCGCCCACTTTCTTCGGCGCGCCGGCTCCGGCGCCCCCCGCTTTCGGCGACACCGTCGAGCTGGCGGCCGGCGTGGAGCACGCGCTGAGCCCGCGCTGGGCGCTGCGCTACGGCTTGCGCCACCTGCCCTCTTATTCCGATCGCGCGGTGGAGGCCACGTTTTTCACCGTCGGCGCCGGGCGCAAGATGGAGGGATGGTCCTGGTCCGCCGCCGGCGAGTTCGGCAAGCGCGACCGTCCCGGCGACGACCTGTTGCTCCCGGCCGCCCTCCGCACGGACGAAACGTTCCGGCGCCTCCTCGTCGGCGCGGAATTCCCGTGGTGACGCGGCGCCTCTATACTCAGGCCGCGGGCGATTTGATACAATCCCCCCTCGACGAATTCCTATGGCGCTGACGCCTTTGCCGGCCCCTCTTTGGCGGTCCCTCCGCGGCGGAGTGTGCATTTTTTACCTGTTCATGGCGGCCTGGGGCCTGGGCCTGGCCGCTCTGGCGCGCGAGCATTTTTCCCGCCGGGACGCCGACGCCTTCCGCCTGGCCTGCCGCCGGGCGGTGGACCACTGGGCCGAGGACGTGGCCGACGCCCTGGCCCGCGGCGACGCCCGCGCGCTTCAGGAACGGCTGGACCGCCTGGCGGCCCAGCCGGAATCCCGCTACGCGCTCTGGCAGCCCGCCGCGGGAACGCCGCGAACGTCGGCCGGATCGCCTCCCGAGCCCGCCCTGGACGAGAGCCTCTCCCGGGAAGCCGTGAAGGCGGAGGCCGCGCAAGCCCGGGAAATTCAAGGTCCGCCGCCTTTCGTGGAATGGTCCCGGCCCGTGTCGGTGGACGGGCGGGCGGCGGGCGTTCTCCGCTGGGGGGTTTGGACCGACAAGTTGGAAGAGAGCCGCCGCGCCCACGGCCGGCGTCTCCTGGCGGCCTGGGCTTGGGCCGCCGCCGTCGGCGCCGTCGGATGCTATATTTTTCTGAGCCGCTTTCCCCATGAAACCTAGAAGAGAGGGTTTATGACGAGGCTGACCGTCCGGTCGTTGACCGCAACGGCCGTTTTCTTTCTCCGCGACGTCTTCCCGCGCGCGGCGGTTTCGGGCGCCCAGGACGCCTTCGCCGAGGTCCGTTTAGGCCTCGCCGGCGGCGCCTTTAGGACGCGCGCCGCCCTCCGACTCCCGTGACCGCCCTCGCCGCCTCCCGCCCCTTCGACCTGCGAGCCCATCTCGCCGATTTCCGGCCCGACGACGGGTCCTCGGCTTTTCCGGCCGGCCGACGGACCGGCGCGGGGGAGTTTCTGGCGGGCGGCGTCCGCGTACCGAAATTCCTTAACGCGTTTTGGACGTCCCGGCAGAGGCAGGCCGCCGCTCTTCACGAGATTCCCTACCGCGCGTGCTTCAAGCCGCAGCTTCCCCGGTTTTTCATCGACAGGCTGACCCGTCCGGGAGATTTCGTCCTCGACCCTTTTTCCGGACGGGGAACCACCGCCGTGGAGGCGGGTTTGGCGGGGCGGAACGTCGCGGCCAACGACATCAACCCTCTCGGCCGCGTGCTCACCTATCCCCGGTTTTTCGTGCCCTCCCTCGCGGACCTGCGCGAGCGGCTCCGCGCCGTTCCCATGGACGGCCGCGCCCGCGCCGACCGCGACCTCTCCATGTTCTACCATCCGGCCACGGAGGCGGAGCTGGTTTCGTTGAAGAACCATCTGGCCCGCCGGGCGGCGGCCGGACGCGAGGACGCCTTGGACCGATGGATCCGGATGGTGGCCACCAGCCGCCTCACAGGACATTCCCCCGGATTTTTCTCCGTCTACACTCTGCCCCCCAACCAGGCCTGGTCTCCGGAAAGGCAGGTCCTCATCAATCGGAAGCTGGGCCAGCGCCCGGAATATCGCGACGTGAAAGAGCTCATCTACAGGAAATCCGCCGCGCTGGCCGCCGGTTTGTCGCCGTCGGACCTGAAAAACCTGCGCCGCGCCGGCCGGGCCGGACATTTCCTCTGCGAGGACGCGCGAAGCTTGGCGGGCCTGCCCGACGGATTCGTGCAATTGACGGTTACGTCGCCTCCATTTCTCGATGTGGTCCAATACGCCCGGGACAACTGGCTGCGCGCCTGGTTCAACGGGATCGATATGGATAAAGTCGAAGGCCGCATCACCATGGCGAAAACTTTGGACGGCTGGAGCCTGGTCATGGAAAGCGTTTTGCGCGAACTGCACCGGCTGACCAAGCCCGGCGGCTGGGCCGTCTTCGAGGTGGGCGAGGTGCGCGGCGGCCGGGTGAACCTGGACGAAGCGGTGGTCCCGCTGGGCCTCAAGGCCGGTTTTTCCTGCGAAGGCATCCTCATCAACGGACAGTCGTTCACAAAAACCTCCCACATCTGGGGCGTGGCCAACAACGCCCGGGGGACCAACACCAACCGCGTCGTCGTGTTCCGCAAGGCGGCGCCCGCGCGGCGTCCGGGAACATGCCGCGCGTCCCGGAAGGGCGCGACATCGTGATCGTCATCCTCGACTTCGGTTCCCAGTACACCCAGCTCATCGCGCGGCGCGTGCGCGAGGCCAACGTGTTCTGCGAGATCCATCCTTTTAATTACGGGGCCGGGAAGATCCGCGCTTCGAACCCCTCCGGAATCATCCTGTCGGGCGGTCCGGCCAGCGTGTACGCCTCCCGCTCGCCCCATCCCGACCCGGACATTTTCAAACTGGGCGTTCCCATTTTGGGCATCTGCTACGGGCTGCAGGTGCTCGTCACCCATTTCGGCGGCAAGGTGGTGAAATCCGATAAAAAGGAATTCGGTCCGGCGGACATCGAAGTGGTCCACGGCGACGGCTTGTTCGCGGGCCTGCCGGACCGCCTCCCGGTCTGGATGAGCCACGGCGACGCGGCCCAGAAGCTTCCGGCGGGATTCACGGCGCTGGCCCGCACGTCCAGCGCTCCTTTCGCCGCCTGCGCGGACACGAGCCGGCGCGTTTACGGCGTGCAGTTTCACCCCGAGGTCCATCACACGCCGAGGGGGAAAGACATTTTGGCCAACTTCATTTACAAAGTGTGCGGCGAGAAGCCGGACTGGACCATGGCCTCTTTCGCCGAGACGGAAATCGAGAGGGTCCGGCGTCAGGTGGGCAAGGGGAAAGTGATCCTGGGGCTGTCCGGCGGGGTGGATTCCTCCGTCGCCGCGGCGCTCCTCCACAAAGCCATCGGCAGGCAGTTGGTCTGCATCTTCGTGAACAACGGCCTCCTCCGGCACGGGGAAGAGGAGCGGGTGCGCGCCGTTTTGGGGCCCAAGCAGGGATACGTTCTGGAGATCGCCGACGCGCGCAAGCGGTTCCTGAAAAAATTGAAGGGCGTCACCGACCCCGAGCGCAAGCGCAAAATCATCGGCCACGAGTTCATCGCCGTTTTCGAGGAGAAGGCCAAAAAGCACAAGGGCGCGCGGTTCCTGGCCCAAGGCACGCTTTACCCGGACGTCATCGAAAGCGTGTCGGTGAAGGGGCCGTCCGCCACCATCAAACCCCATCACAACGTCGGCGGCCTTCCGGCCCGCATGAAAATGGAATTGGTGGAGCCCCTGCGCTTCCTGTTCAAAGACGAGGTCCGCGCGCTGGGGCGGGAGCTGGGCCTTCCCGACGAGCTTTTGTTCCGGCAGCCGTTTCCGGGCCCCGGGTTGGCCGTGCGGGTCCTGGGCGACATCACCGAGGAAAAGCTCCGGGCCGTGCGGGAGGCGGATTACATCGTGGAGCAGGAAATCCGCGCCGCCGGCCTTTACGACAAGCTCTGGCAGGCCTTCGCCGTCCTCCTGCCCGTGCGCAGCGTGGGCGTGATGGGCGACGAGCGGACTTATGAAAACGCCGCCGTCATCCGGGCCGTGAACTCCGTGGACGCCATGACCGCGGACTGGGCCCGCCTGCCCGCCGACGTTCTGGCCAAGATTTCTTCCCGCATCATCAACGAGGTGCGGGGCATCAACCGCGTGGCCTACGACATCTCCTCCAAGCCCCCGGCCACCATCGAATGGGAATGAGCGCCGTCGAGGCCCCGCTGCCTTTCAAGGTTTGGACCCGCGGCAAGGTGCGGGACGTTTACGATTTGGGCGACAAACTACTCATCGTGGCGTCCGACCGCATCTCCGCCTACGATTCCATCCTGCCGACGCCCATCCCCCAGAAAGGGATTCTACTCACGCAGCTGTCCAATTTCTGGTTCGAAAAACTGGCTTCCGTTTGTCCCAATCACCTTCTGGAAACCGACGCCGCCCGGTTTCCGGCGGAGATCCGCAAGGATTGCGCCGGCCTGGCGGGGCGCGCCGTGCTCGTGCGAAAGGCCGCGCGCGCGGACGTGGAATGCGTGGTGCGCGGCTCTCTGGCCGGCTCCGGCTGGAAGGAATACCAGGAACGCGGGGAAGTCTGCGGCGTGCGCTTGCCGCCGGGCCTGAAAGAATCTTCCCGCCTGCCGGAGCCTATTTTCACGCCCGCCACCAAGGCCGAGCAGGGCGCCCACGATGAAAACATTTCCTTCGACCGCGCGGCGGAGCTGCTGGGCCGCTCCGTCGCGGAGAAACTGAGAGACTTGAGCCTGAAGATTTTCGCGGAGGCTTCCCGGCACGCCGCCGCCAGGGGCTTTTTACTGGCCGACACCAAGTTCGAATTCGGCCGGGTGGGTGATCGCGTTGGCGCCCCAGGTGCCGGAGCCCCCGGCGACGGCCGGATCAGCGCCTCCGGCGCCCCAGGTGCCGGAGCCCCTGGCGACGGCGGGTGGGTCCTGATCGACGAGGCCTTGACGCCGGACTCCTCGCGTTTCTGGGACGCCGCTTCCTACGCCCCGGGCCGCCCGCAGGATTCTTTCGACAAGCAGTACGTGCGGGATTACCTCGACAAGATCCGCTGGGACCGCCGCCCTCCCGCGCCGCCCCTTCCGCCCGACGTGGCGGCCCGCACGCGGGACAAATACGTGTCCGCCTACGAGCGGCTGACGGACCGGGCGTTCGCGTGGTGAGGCGACGGAACAAGCTTCTGATTCCCACGGATGCGGTGGAGTACCGTATCCGCGTGATCCGCGGGCACAAAGTCATGCTGGACAAGGACTTGGCCGTACTTTACCAAGTGCGGGCTATCGCTTTAAGGCAGCAAGTGAAACGCAACAAGGAGCGTTTTCCGCCGGATTTTCTTTTCCGTCTGACGAAGACTGAGGCCCGCCGTCTGGTATCACAAAATGTGATACCTTCGCGCCGGAGCCTGGGAGGTTCTCTCCCTTATGCGTTCACGGAGCAGGGAGTGGCCATGCTCTCCAGCGTGCTCAAAAGCCGCCGTGCCGCGCAGGTGAACATCGCCGTGATGCGGGCGTTCGTCAGATTGAGGGAACTGGCGGCGGTTCATAAGCATCTCGCCGCCAAGCTGGACGAGCTCGAACGCAAAGTCGGAAATCATGACGAACGCATTTCGGATATTTTTGATGTCCTGCGCGGGCTCATGGAGACTCCGCCGGGTCCGCGGCGGAAAATCGGGTTCAAGCCGTGAGCTGGCGCGTGCGGGTGCTCAACAAGCCGGGTTTCCCGGACCATCACGGGAAAAGCCTGGAGAAGGAATGGCGGGCCGCGGGGCGCAAGCCCGTGAAGGAAATCCGCGCGGGGCAGGCGTACGACATCGCCGGGAACTTGTCCGGGGAGGACGTCCGGACGCTGGCCGAAAAACTTTTGGCGGATCCCGTCACCCAGACGGCGGTCGTTTTCGCCGCGGAACGGGGAACCATCCCCGCCGGAACGCGTTTGGCCGAGGTATGGCCCAAGCCGGGCGTGGCCGACCCCGTGGCCGAGACCGTGTCCATCGGCGCCCGGGACCTGGGCGTGGCCGGCGTCTCCCAGGTGCGCGCCGGCGCGGTTTACGAATTCCGGGGCGCTGTTTCCGAAGACGACGTGCGGTCTTTTTGCGAAACGTTCCTCATGAACCCTCTCATTCAGAAAGCGGAGATCTCCTGATGGAGACGGCGGAAAAAGGTTTCTTGGAGCTGTCGCCCGGCGAGCTGCTGGGCTTGAGCCGGCGGAGGGGCCTCTCGCTGTCCCTCGAGGAAATGGAGGCCGTCCAGAAATATTTCGCCGCAGCCGGCCGCGCGCCCAGCGACGCCGAGCTGGAGACGCTGGCCCAGACATGGTCCGAGCATTGCAAGCACAAAACGTTCCGCGCCGCCGTGGATCACGAGGAAGCGGGCGAAACCGGCCCGCGCCGCCGCGCCTACGAGGACCTGCTCAAGGACACCATCGTGCGCGCCACGGAAAGTTTAAACAAGGACTGGTGCCTGTCCGTCTTTAAAGACAACGCCGGCATCGTGGCCTTCGACGGCAAGGACGCCCTGGCCTTCAAGGTGGAGACCCACAACCACCCCTCGGCCCTGGAGCCCTACGGCGGGGCCGGCACGGGCCTGGGCGGCGTGATCCGCGACATCATGGGCGCGGGGCTGGGCGCCAAGCCCATCGCCAACACCGACGTCTTTTGCTTCGCGCCTTTGGAAAGCCGCGGAGGAGCCCACGGCGTCCTGCCTCCCCGCCGGATCCTCCACGGCGTCGTGGCCGGCGTGCGCGACTACGGCAACCGCATGGGCATCCCGACGGTGAACGGGGCGGTCTACTTCGACGAGGACTACCATTACAACCCCTTGGTTTTCTGCGGCACCCTGGGCGTCATCCCCGTGGACGCCATCCCCAAGGACGTGCGGCCGGGCGACCGCGTGGTGATGCTGGGCGGCCGCGTGGGCCGCGACGGCATCCACGGCGCCACGTTTTCTTCCGACAGCCTCACCACGGGAATATCCTCCAGCGTGGTCCAGATCGGCAATCCCATCGTGGAAAAGAAAATGCTCGACGCTCTCTTGAAGGCGCGGGACCGGAAACTTTATCGAGGCGTGACCGATTGCGGCGCCGGCGGCCTCTCCTCCGCCGTGGGAGAGATGGGCGAAAAAACGGGCGTGGAGATCCGCTTGGAGCGCGTTCCTCTGAAATACGAGGGGTTGGCGCCCTGGGAGATCTGGCTGTCGGAATCCCAGGAGAGGATGGTCTTGGCCGTGCCGCCCGACAACATGGACGCCTTGCGGAAGCTCTGCGAATCCGAGGACGTGGAGTGCACGGACATAGGCGTTTTCGCCGAGCACGGGCGGCTGAAGGTGTTCCACAAGCAGGAGACCGTGGCCGACCTGGACATGAGGTTCCTGCACGACGGCATTCCCAAGCGGCGCCTGCGGTCCGCGTGGGCGCCCCCGCCCTACGAAAATTTTCCTCCGGAAACGAAAAATCTGAGAAAAGCTTTGCTGGACGTGCTTTCGCGGCCCACGGTGGCCAGCAAAGAATGGATCATCCGTCAGTACGACCACGAGGTCCAGGGGCGCACCGTGGGAAAGCCCCTGGCGGGGCCGGCCGGCCGCGGGCCCTCGGACGCCGCCGTTCTGTGGCCCAACCCCCGTTCCCGCCGCGCCGCGGTCCTGGCCAACGGCCTCTGCCCGCATTACAGCCGCTGGGATACATATTGGATGGCGGCCTCCGCCGTGGACGAGGCCGTCCGAAACCTCGTCTGCGCCGGCGCGCGTCCCGACCGCATCGCGCTCTTGGACAATTTTTGCGGCGGCGATCCCCAGGATCCGCACATCCTGGGCGAACTGGTGCGCGCGGCCCAAGCCTGTCACGACATGTCCCTGGCCTACGGCGCGCCGTTCATCTCGGGCAAGGACAGCCTCAACAACCAGTTCGCCGACCCGGCCACCGGGCGCAAGAAAAACATTCCAACGACCCTGCTCATCTCGGCTCTCTCGCTCCTGGACGACGTGGGGCGCATGGTGACCATGGATTTAAAAAAGGCCGGAAACCTCCTCTACGTCCTGGGCGAGACCAAGGACGAGATGGGCGGCTCTCAGCTCGGATTGGTCCGCGGAACCCGGGGCGGGGCCGTTCCCCGGGTGGACGCGCCCCGGAACATGGCGCTTTACCGGGCGCTTCACGCCGCCATAGCCAAGGGGCTGGTGGCGTCCTGCCACGACTGTTCCGAAGGCGGTTTGGGGGTATCCTTGGCGGAGGCGGCTCTGGCCGGCGGGTTGGGCCTGAAGGCGGACCTCCGCAAAGTTCCCATGTCCGATGAGCTTCGGCGGGAACGCCGCGCCGATAAAATTCTTTTTTCAGAGTCCAACGGCCGTTTCGTCGTCGAAATCGCCCCCTCGGCCCGTCGCCGTTTCGAGGCCGGCTTGAAGGGGCTTTCCTGGGCTTGCGTGGGCCGCGTGGCCGCCGGCGGACGGGCCGCGGTGACGGACCTGAAGGGCAAAACCCATACCTGGACTCTGGCCGAAATCGAAAAAGCGTGGACGGGAGCCATCCGGCCGTGAACGGAATTCGAAAGGCGACGCCGGCGGACATCCCCGCCATCCAGACCCTCATCGACGAGAACCTGGACAAGCTTTTGCCGCGCGACATCCAGGAACTGAAGGAGCTTCTGGGAAGCTTTTGGGTTTACGAGGCCGACGGCCGCGTGGTGGGCTGCTGCTGCCTGGAGGTCTACGGCCCCAAGATCGCCGAGCTGCGGACGCTGGCCGTGGAGGCCGCGCACCGGGGCCGGGGCTGCGGCGAGCAGCTGGTGCGCGCCGCCCTCGACGAGGCCAAGCGCCGGAACATCCGGCAAGTGCTGGTGGTGACGTCCGCCCGCGAATTCTTCGAGAAGCTGAACTTCATGCCGACGCTCAACGAAAAATACGCCTTGTTCTGGAACGGGAAATGAGCAAAGCTCCCGTCAAGGCGTTGGTCCTGCGCTGCGCCGGCACCAATTGCGACGAGGAGACGGCCCTCGCCCTGGAAGAGGCGGGCGCCGCGCCGGAGCGCGTGCACGTCAACGCCCTCATCGGCGGAGAGAAAAAGCTGAAGGACTACCAGCTGCTGGCGATTCCCGGCGGCTTTTCCTTCGGCGACGACATCGCTTCGGGCAAAGTTCTGGCCAACAAGCTTTTGAACCACCTGCGGGAGCCGCTGGAGGAATTCCTGCGCGCCCGCAAGCCGGTCATCGGCGTCTGCAACGGGTTCCAAGTTTTGGTAAAATGCGGTCTGCTGCCCGGACTGGACCTGTGGGACGACCGCCTCACCGCGACCCTCACGGCCAACGATTCGGGCAAGTTCGAGTGCCGGTGGATCCATTTGAAAACCGAACCCGCCCGATGTCCCTTCGTCAAGGGACTGCCCGAGGTCTTTCCGCTGCCCGTCGCCCACGGCGAGGGGAAGTTCGTCCCCGAGTCCGACGGCCTTTACCGTCTTTTGGAGAAAAACCGGCAGATCGCCTTTCGCTACGTGGACGGGCGGGGCCGCCGCGCCGGCTATCCGGCCAACCCCAACGGCTCCCGCGGCGGCGTCGCCGGCGTCTGCAACGCCCAGGGCAACGTGCTGGGCCTCATGCCGCATCCCGAGCGCTACGCCTTCGCCCGCCAGCATCCCGCCTGGACGCGCCTGCGGGCCGGAGGCCGGCACGGCCCGGGGCTCATCCTTTTCAAGAACGCCGTGCGTTACGCGAAGAAGGACATTTGATGATCGCGCCTCCCTTGGACAAATTGCGGGACCATTGCGGCGTCTTCGGGATCTTCAACCATCCCGAGGCGGCGCGCCTGGCCTATTTGGGCCTGCACCAGCTCCAGCACCGCGGCCAGGAGTCGGCGGGCATCGTGAGCTCCGACGGCAAGCGCTTTTACACCCACGTGGGGATGGGCCTGGTGGCCGACGTGTTCCGCCGGGAAGAGACCGTCGACAAGCTCAAGGGCCGCGCCGCCATCGGCCACGTGCGCTACGCCACGGCCGGCGAGTCCACCCTGATCAACGCCCAGCCTTTGGTGGTGAACACGGCCCGCGGCTACCTGGCCCTGGCCCACAACGGCAACCTGACCAACGCCCACATCCTCCGCAAAAAGCTGGAGAAGGACGGCTCCATTTTCCAGACTTCGGCCGACAGCGAGGTGCTCCTGCACCTCATCGCCAAATCCCAGTCGAAGGACTTGGTGGGCGCTTTCCGCGAGGCTTTCGCGCAGGTGCAGGGCGCTTATTCCATCACCCTGGCCACCTTCGACGCCGTCTACGCCGTGCGCGACCCCTGGGGTGTGCGGCCCCTGCACCTGGGCCGGCTCAACGGCTCTCACGTGGCCGCGTCGGAGACCTGCGCGTTCGACATCCTGGGCGCGCAGCTGATCCGCGAGGTGGAGCCGGGCGAGATCGTGCGGCTGGACGCCAAGGGCCTGCGTTCCGTGGGGCGGCTGCCGCCGGCGCCCCAGCCGGCGCGCTGCGTGTTCGAGTTCGTTTATTTTTCCCGGCCCGACAGCCAGATCTTCGGCAAAAGCGTTTATGAGGTCCGCCGCGAGATGGGCCGCCAGCTGGCGCGGGAAGCGCCGGCGCCCGCCGATATGGTGATGTCCGTGCCGGATTCGGCCACCGTCGCCGCCGTCGGCTACGCCGAGGAGTCGGGCCTGCCCCTGGAGCTCGGCATGATCCGCAGCCATTACGTGGGGCGCACGTTCATCGAGCCCAGGCAGTCCATCCGCGATTTCGGCGCGCGCATGAAATACAGCCCCGTGCCCCAGGCCCTGGCCGGAAAGAAGGTGGTGCTGGTGGACGACTCCATCGTGCGAGGCACCACCAGCCGGAAGATCATCCGCATGCTGCGCCGGGCCGGCGCCAAACAGATCCACATGCGCGTCAGCTCTCCTCCGGTGGTGGGCCCCTGCTTCTACGGCATCGACACGCCCACCAAGAAGGAACTCATCGGCTCCCGCATGTCCGTGGAGCAGATCCGCCGGTTCGTCGGCGCCGACAGTTTGAAGTATTTGAGCCTGGAAGGAATGCTCGAGGCCACGGGCATGAACCCCAAGGGTTTCTGCGCGGCCTGCTTCACCGACCGCTATCCCATTCCCGTGCCCGCGGGCGCGACCCCTTCGTGCTCTTGAGATGAAAAAAACAGTCCTCCTCATCGGCGGCGGCGGCCGGGAACACGCCCTGGCCTGGGCGCTCAAGAAAAGCCCGGAAGTCACCACTCTTTTCTGCGGGCCGGGCAACCCCGGCATGGCGGCCCTGGGCACCTGCGTGCCGCTGGAACTGGACCACGGCGCCCTCATGTCCTTCGTCCGGCACAACACCATAGACTTCACCGTGGTGGGCCCCGAGGCGCCCCTGGCGGCGGGCGTGGCGGACTGGGTCCGCGCCGAGGGCGGCCGCGTGTTCGGCCCCGGAGCCGCGGCGGCGCGCCTGGAAAGCAGCAAGGCCTTCGCCAAGGAATTCATGAAGAAACACGGGATCCCCACGGCGGAGTTCGAGATCTTCCCTTCGCCCCAGGCCGCGGCGGCGTTCGTGAACTCCGCCCAGTGGAAGGAAAACATGCGGGTGGTGAAAGCGTCGGGCCTGGCCGGAGGCAAGGGCGTCATCGTGTGTCCCGACAAGGCGGGCGTGCTGTCGGCCGTGGCGATCATGGAGGAGTTCGGAGACGCCGGCCGGCAGATCGTCATCGAGGAGATTCTGGAAGGCCAGGAGGTCAGTGTCATGGCCCTTTGCGACGGAGAGGCCCTCCTTCCTTTTCCGCCCAGCCAGGACCACAAGCGCGTTTACGACGGCGACCGCGGGCCCAACACGGGCGGCATGGGCGCCTACGCTCCCGCGCCCCTCCTCACGCCCGAGCTTTGGAAAACCATCGAGACGAAAATTTTCGAGCCTTTCCTGCGCGGGCTGGCCGTCGAGAAACTCGATTACCGGGGCGTCATTTACTTCGGCCTGATGCTCACGGCCAAGGGCCCCGTCGTCTTGGAGTTCAACGTCCGTTTCGGGGATCCGGAAACGCAAGCCGTCCTGCCCCTGGTGCAGAGCTATTTGATGGACCTTCTGGAGGCCACCGAGGCGCGGCGTTTGAAGGACGTGACTTTGCGGGTGAAGGACGCGGCCTCGGTTTGCGTGGCCATGGCGTCGGCGGGCTACCCGGGCGCCTTCAACAAAGGCCGCGTCATCACGGGCCTGGACAAGCCGGATTTCGGGCCCGACGTTCTGGTGTTCCACGCGGGGACCATGCGCGGGGCCTCCAACGAGCCCTTGCGCACGGCCGGCGGCCGCGTTCTGGGCGTGACCGGCCTGGGGTCCGACCTGGCCTCCGCGCGGAAAAAAGCCTACGACGCGGTGGAGAAGATCCGGTTCGAAGGCGCCCATTACCGGAAGGACATCGCTTCCAAGGCTCTGGGGTCCTGACGCGTGGCCGCCCTCGGAACGAAAATCTGGACGGACGCGCAAGTGAAAGCGGCCGTGGAGGGGTTGGCGGGCAAGATTCTTAGCCGCCTGTCGGAGCCCCGCTCCGACTGGGCCTTCGTGGGCATTCAGCGCCGCGGCGTTCCCCTGGCGCGCCGGCTGGCGCTCCGCCTCCGGGACCTGGGCGCGCCCGCCCTGCCCGTGGGCAGCCTCGACATCACCCTCTACCGCGACGACATGAGCGAAACGTCCCATCATCCCGTCGTCCACGACACCGACATCCCCTTCGACATCAGCGGCAAATCCATCCTCTTGGTGGACGACGTTCTGTTCACGGGCCGGACCATCCGCTGCGCCCTGGACCAGCTCATGGATTTCGGGCGCCCCCGCCGCGTCTGCCTGGCCGTGCTGGCGGACCGCGGCCACCGCGAGCTGCCCATCTCCCCGGATTTTGTGGGGGATACCATCGCTACTTCTGCGCGAGACACCCTGGAGGTCCGCCTGGAGGAGGTGGACGGCGAGGACGCCGTCTGGATGACCACGGGCAAGAAGTCCACGGCGCGGGAGACCGCGTGAAGGACCTCCTCGGGCTCGAGCATCTCTCCCGCCTCCAGATCGAGCGCGTTTTGGACCAGGCGCGCCCCATGAAGGACGTCTTCATGCGGTCCATCAAAAAAGTTCCCGCCCTGCGCGGGAAGACGGTGGCGCTCCTGTTCTTCGAGCCCTCCACGCGCACGCGCACGTCCTTCGAGCTGGCGGCCAAGCGCCTGTCCGCCGACACGCTGGACATCTCCATCCCCGCCAGCTCCGTGAGCAAGGGGGAATCCCTCCTGGACACCGTGAAAAATTTGGAGGCCATGAAAGTGGATTACATCGTCCTGCGCCACGGCACCTCCGGCGCGCCGGACCTCATCGCCCCCGAGGTGAAGGCCCACGTCATCAACGCGGGCGACGGCTCCCACGAGCACCCCACCCAGGGCCTGCTGGACCTCTACACCATCCGCGACAAGAAGAAGCGCATCGAGGGCCTGCACGTGGCCATCGTCGGCGACATCCTCCATTCCCGCGTGGCCCGTTCGAACCTCTGGGGCCTGGCCAAGATGGGCGCCCGCGTGACGCTCTGCGGGCCGGCCACGCTGATCCCCGCGGGGGCGGATCAGGCCTTCGGCGGCAAGGTCCGCGTGTGCTACAAGCTCGAGGAGGCGCTGGAGGACGCGGACGTGGTGAACGTCCTGCGCCTGCAGAGGGAGCGGCAGAAGGAGCACCTGTTCCCCAGCCTGCGGGAATACACGGCCCTCTACGGCGTGACCGCCGAGAGGCTCCGCGGGGCACGGCCCGACTGTCTCGTGCTTCACCCGGGACCCATGAACCGCGGGGTGGAAATTTCCTCCGACGCCGCCGACGGCCCGCGCTCGGTCATCCTCGAGCAGGTGACCAACGGCATCGCCGTGCGCATGGCCGTCCTCTACCTTTTTTCGGGCCGCGGCCTGGCGTCCGACGAGGCCATGCTCAAGGCCAAGAAGCCTGAGCCGGCGGAGAAGCTCTCGTGAACGCGCAAAAGGAGGCCCGCACGGAGACCGGCCCCATCCTCATCCGGGGCGGGCGCGTGGTGGACCCGGCCAACGGCCGCGACGGCGAGATGGACGTTTTGGTGGAGGACGGCCGCATCGCCCGCGTGGGGCGCGGCGTCCCGGCGCCCAAGGGCGCCCTCGTCCTGGAGGCGGACCGCCTCATCGTGGCGCCGGGCCTGGTGGACATGCACGTTCACTTGCGCGAGCCGGGCCGCGAGAATGCCGAGACCATAGAGACCGGCACCCGCGCCGCGGCCGCCGGCGGCGTGACCAGCGTGGCCGCCATGCCCAACACCGAGCCGCCCATGGACACGCCCTCCCACATCGAGTTCGTCCGCCGCAAGGCCGCCGAAAGCGGGGCCGTGCGCGTCTGGCCCGTGGGCGCCGTCACGGTGGGCCGCGCCGGCGAGGCCATGGCCGAGATCGGGGCGCTGGTGGCGGCGGGCTGCGTGGCCGTTTCCGACGACGGTTCCCCGGTGGCCAACAGCCAGCTCCTGCGCCGCGCCATGGAGTACGTGAAGCTTTTCGACATTCCCATCATCGAGCATTCGGAGGACCCGTTCCTGATGGCGGACGGCGTCATGAACGAGGGGCCTCTGTCCACGCGCCTGGGTTACAAGGGCGTTCCCCGGCAGGCCGAGTCCGCGGCCGTGGCCCGCAACATCGCTTTGGCGGAGCTGACGGGCGCGCGCCTGCACCTCGCCCACGTTTCCTCGCGGGACACGGTGGCGCTGGTGCGCCAAGCCAAGAAACGCGGCCTGCGGGTCACGGCGGAGGCCGCTCCCCACCATTTCACGCTGACCGAGGACGCCGTGGCTCAGTACGGCGCCAACGCCAAGATGAACCCGCCCCTGCGCGCCGAGGAGGACCGCCAGGCTCTCTTGGACGGCCTGGCCGACGGCACCATAGACGCCATCGCCTCCGACCACGCGCCCCACACCAAGGCCTCCAAGGAGCAGGAATTCTCCGCGGCTCCCTTCGGCATCATCGGCCTGGAGACCCTCCTCCCCCTCACCGTCACGCAGCTCGTCGAGAAGAACATTCTTTCCTGGCCCGAGGCCATCCGCCGCCTGTCTCTCAACCCGGCCCGCATCCTCAAGATTCCGGCGGGCACGCTGACCGAAGGCGAACCGGCGGACGTGGTGCTCATCGATCCGAAGGAGGAAAGGACGCTCACCTCCTTCAGCTCCAAGAGCCGCAACACGCCGTTTCTGGGCTGGACGCTCCGCGGGTTCGCGCAGGCGGTTTTGGTGGGCGGCCGGGTGGTCTTCCGCCGGGACGTGCTCCGGCCCGCCTAGTTGCGAGATTTTCCCGTTCCCGCGGCCGGTTCGCCGCCGGCGGCGCGGCCCGCGAGCGCGGAGGCCGCGCCCGCTTCCCCGCCGGTTCGCGCGCGCCCATGATCTGGCGGCGGGCCCTGCGGCCGTTGCTTTTCTCCCTCGATCCGGAAACCGCCCACCGATGGGCCGTTTTTTTTCTCAAACTCGCCGCCCAGCCTCCCGCGCCACCCCCGTTGAACCGGATGCACCGCGTGGACGAGCCGGCCCTGCGCGTGTCGCTCGGGGGCCTGTCGTTTTCCACCCCCGTCGGCCTGGCGGCCGGCTTCGACAAAAACGCCGAGGTTTTGCCGGGTTTGGAAACGCTCGGGTTCGGTTTTTTGGAAGCGGGCACGCTGACGCCTCGGCCTCAAGCGGGCAACCCGCGGCCG
>JBQTIM010000122.1:0-25604 GCA_052388135.1 Elusimicrobiota bacterium | reverse complement strand
GTCACGGTGGGCGTGGGCGCCGTTTCGCCGGCGCGCCGCCGTCTGATGGAGGCCACCCGCGGCTCGTTGCTCAAAGGCATCGAGCAGGCCCGCATCGGCAACCGGTTGGGAGACATTTCCCACGCCGTCCAGGACCACCAGGAGTCCTTCGATTACGGCCTCGTGCGCGAGATCGTCGGCCACGGCATCGGCCGCCGCATGCACGAGGACCCGGCGGTGCCCAATTTCGGCCGGGCCGGCGCGGGGATCCGCCTGGAGAAGGGCCTCGTTTTGGCGCTGGAGCCCAAGGAGACCGAGGGCAGCTGGGAAGTGCGCGTCTTGGAGGACGGCTGGACGGTCGTGACGCGCGACGGAGCCGCCGCGGCGCATTTCGAGCACACGGTGGCCATCACGGAAAACGGGCCGGAAATTTTGACGGCGGTCCCCGACGACGCGGCCGGGCTTTAAGCCGGCCCCGGGTTCGGCGGAAAAGAGATTCATGACAAAAGAAGACAAGATTGAAGTCGAAGGAAAGGTTCTGGAGGCGCTTCCCAACGCCATGTTCCGCCTGGAGATCGAGGGAGGGCACAAAGTTCTGGCCCACATCTCGGGGAAGATGCGGATGCATTACATCAAGATACTTCCGGGGGACAAGGTCCGCGTCGAGCTGTCCCCTTACGACCTGACCCGCGGGCGCATCACGTACCGGGAGAAATGAAGCTTCGAGGAGATTTATGAAAGTTCGAGCGTCGGTCAAGCCGCATTGCGTGAAGTGCCGGGTGGTGAGGCGCAAGCGCAAGGTCTACATTCTCTGCACCAACCCCCGCCACAAGCAAAGGCAGGGTTGAAAAACCAATGATGAAGGATGAATTGGGAACGATGAAAAAGGATTTCGACCTGTTCCATCATTCATCCTTCACACGTCATAATTTAAAAAGGAGTTTCTCATGGCGCGCATAGCGGGCGTGGATTTGCCCAGGCACAAACGAGTGGACATCGCCCTTTCCTATCTTTACGGCATCGGCCGCGTGACGGCGGGGGTCATCTGCGCGGCCACCGAGATCAATCCGGCCACGCGGGTGAAGAACCTGACGGAATCGGAGCTGTCGAAGCTCAACACGGAGATCGCCAAGAACTACAAGGTGGAAGGCGATCTGCGCCGCGAGGTCCAGCAGAACATCCGGCACTTGATGGACATCGGCGCCTACCGCGGCCTGCGGCACCGCCGCAATTTGCCGTCCCGCGGACAGCGCACCAAGACCAACGCCCGCACGCGCCGAGGCCGGCGCCGGACCGTCGGTTCCGCCAAGCAGCAGGCCCCGGCGACGGCGGCGAAAGCTTAAGAGGGAAAGGGAATCATCATGGCAGACCCGAAAGAACAGCAGAAAGAAACGAAGGACGCGGCCAAGGCCGCGCCGGCCTCCGCCGGAAAGCCGGCGGCCGCCAAGGCCCGCAAGAAAATTTGGCGCGACATCGCCGTCGCCCGGGTGTGCGTGCAGTCCTCCTTCAACAACACCATCGTCACCATCACCGACGAGCGTGGCAACTGCATCGTCTGGGGCTCGGCGGGCAGCGCCGGCTTCAAGGGGACCAAGAAGGGCACGCCCTTCGCGGCCCAGATGACCGCCTCGGCCGCGGCCAAAAAGGCCGTGGAGCTGGGCGTCAAGCAGGTGTCCGTTTTGGTGAAGGGGCCGGGGTCGGGGCGGGAGACCGCCATCCGGGCCCTGCAGGCCGCGGGGCTCATCGTCACGTCCATCCGCGACGTGACGCCCATCCCCCACGACGGCTGCCGGCCGCCCAAGCCCAGGAGAGTCTAACAGCGTGAACGGTGAATCGTGAATAGGAATTCCCACAACGGAAGCCCGTTGATCCATTCGCTGTTCACCATTCACGGTTCAAGGTTTTCATTTATTGTTGTTAAGGAGGATTGAGTGGCTCGATACATAGGACCTGTTTGCAAGTTGTGCCGCCGCGAAGGCGTGAAGCTTTTTCTAAAGGGCGAAAGGTGCTACACCAAATGCCCCATTGACCGGGAGCATTCCGCCCTTCCGCCGGGCCAGCACGCCCGCCGCCGGGCCAACAAGCCCACCGAGTACGCCAAGCGCCTGCGCGAAAAGCAGAAGGCGCGCCGCATCTCCGGCGTCTTCGAGCGGCAGTTCCGGCGCTACTTCGCCGTCGCCAGCCGCCAGAAGGGCAACACGGGAGAGAACCTCCTGCGCCTTCTGGAAACGCGCCTGGACAACGTGGTGCGCCGTCTCGGGTTCGCTTCTTCCCTGGCCGCCGCCCGCCAGCTGGTTTTGCACGGGCACGCTCAGGTGAACGGGCGCCGGGTCGGCATTCCCTCCTATCACGTGAAGCCGGAGGACCGGGTGTCCATGGCGGAGAATCTGCGCGTCAATATTTTCGTCAAGCAATCCTTGCTCAAGGCGTCGGAGCGCGGTTTGCCTTCCTGGTTGGAATGGGAGGGAGGCCTGGCGGAGGCCGTCAAGCGTTCCAAAGACGCCGCGTCCGTCGACGGAGCTCCTCTGGCCGGCAAGGTGCGGTCTTGGCCCGCTCGCGAGGAGATGTCCTTCCCCGTCAACGAGCAATTCATCGTCGAGCTTTACAGCAAATAACAGAACGGGCGGGCCGCGAACGGCGAACGGTGAATCGAAAACCGGACGCAGGATTTTCGGCCGCCTTTCCGTTCACGATTCGCCACTCACGCTTTTAGAATCTTAAGGAGGAAGTGAAATGACCACCTCGGGTTTGGTCCTGCCGCAGAAGCTGGAGATCGAGACAAAGTCCCTCACCGACCGGTACGGGAAATTCATCGCCGAGCCTTTTGAAAAGGGCTACGGGCACACGGTGGGGCATTCCCTGCGCCGCATCCTGCTGTCCTCGCTGGAAGGCGCGGCCGTGACGGGCGTCCGCATCAAGGGGGCGCCGCACGAGTTTTCCAGCGTCAAGGGCGTGCGGGAGGACGTGATCAACATCATCATGAACTTGAAGCAGCTCCGCCTCAAGCTGTTCTCGCCCGGGCCGGAGGTGCTGAAGCTTTCGGCCGACAAGGAAGGCGAAGTGACCGCCGGCGACATCGAGGCCGGAAGCGGCGTGGAGATCCTGAACCCCGACTTGGTGCTGGCCAACCTGGACGCGGGCGGAGAGCTGGAGATGGAAATCGAGGTCGGCCGCGGCCGCGGCTACGTGCCGGCCGACCGGTTGCGCCGGGAAGGACAGCCCATCAACACCATCCCGGTGGACGCGCTTTTCTCCCCGGTCACCAAGGTCCATTACGAGGTGGAGAACGCCCGCGTGGGACAGATGACCGACTACGACAAGCTGGTCATGGAAGTGTGGACCGACGGCTCCGTGATCCCCGGCGACGCCGTGGCTTACGCCGCCAAGATCCTGAAGGATTCCCTGTCCACCTTCGTCACCTTCGACGAGAAGGAAGAGCCCTCCGCGGCCCAGCCGGCGGCCGAGGCGCCCATGGGCAGCCGCATGAAGGACATGCTCGGCCAGCCCGTGGACATCATCGAGCTGTCCGTGCGCGCGTCCAACTGCCTGAAGGCGGCCAAGATCAAGACCATCGGCGAGCTCATCGGCAAGAGCGAAGAGGAGCTTCTCTCCTACAAGAACTTCGGCAAGAAATCGCTGGACGAGATCAAGGACCGCCTGAAGGAAATGGGCCTGTCCCTGAACGAAACGGCCGGCGCCGCGGCGTCGTGAAGACCCACTCCGGCCGCAAGCTTTCCCGGCCCACGGGGGCCCGCCTGGCGATGCTGAGGAGCATGGCGGCCAGCCTGCTCAAGCACGAGCAGGTGCGCACCACGTACCCCAAGGCGCGGGAAGTGGCCCGCTTCACGGAGAGCCTGCTGGCCTTGGCCAAGCGGCGCAACCTGTCGGCGGTGCGGCGCGTGCGGTCCCAGGTGCCGGACCGCGCGGTGAACAAGAAGATTTTCGACGTCCTGATCCCGCGCTACGAGACGCGGGCGGGTGGCTGCACGCGGGTGTTCCGGCTGGGCCGCCGCATGGGCGACGGCGCCGAAATGGCCGTGGTGAAATTGGTGTCTTAATGGTATATTGGGGGCGCGGTTCCTTATAATCCCGGGCGGCAAGCGAGGGGCGTCCCGGCTGGGAGCCGCTCGTCGCGCGCGGTCGGGATGATGAAGGAGCCTGCGTAAATCATGTTCAACTACGTTTTCAGCCTGTTCTCCAACGACATGGGGATTGATCTGGGCACGGCGAATACCCTGGTCTACGTCAAAGGCCAGGGTATCGTGCTGAGAGAGCCCTCCGTCGTGGCCATCGAGCGCGATTCCAAGCGCGCGCTGGCCTTCGGGCTGGAGGCCAAAAGGATGCTGGGCAAGACGCCGGCCAACATCCTGTCGGTGCGACCTTTGCGCAACGGCGTCATCGCGGATTTCGAAGTCACGCAGGAAATGATCAAGTACTTCATCCGGAAAGTGCACAACCGCAGAAGTTTGCTCCACCCGCGGGTGGTGATCGGGATTCCGTCGGGGATCACCGAGGTGGAGAAGAGGGCGGTGCGCGAGTCGGCCGAGCAGGCCGGCGCCCGGGAGGTGTACTTGATCGAGGAGCCCATGGCCGCGGCCATCGGGGCCGAAATGCCGATTTCCGAGCCTTCGGGCAATCTGATCGTGGACATCGGCGGCGGCACGACGGAGGTGGCGGTCATATCCCTGGGAGGGATGGTGGTCTCGAAGTCGCTGGACGTCGCGGGCGACGAGATGGACGAGGCCATCGTGCAATATTTTCGGCGGAAGTACAATTTGCTGGTGGGCGAAACAACGGCGGAAGACGTGAAGATACGCATCGGAAGCGTCTTCCCCCTGCCTGAAGAGCAGACCATCGAGGTCAAGGGCCGCGACCAAGTCACCGGCCTGCCCAAGACCATCACCATCACCTCCGAGGAGATCCGTCAAGCGCTCTCCGAGCCGGTGAAGCTGATCATCGAGGTGGTCAAGCAGACTCTTGAGGAGACGCCCGCCGAGCTTTCCGCCGATCTGGTGGACCGAGGGATTGTCCTGGCGGGGGGCGGCTGCCTCCTGCGCGGGTTCCCCGAGCTTCTTGGCCAGGAAACGGAGCTGCCCGTCACGCGCTCCGCCGATCCGCTCTCGTGCGTCGTCATGGGCTGCGGCCGCTACCTGGAGGAGCTGGACAATCTCAAACGCGCCCGCCGGGCCTTGCTCTCCTCCTAGACCCGCCGCTCCTTCCTGACGTGCCTTCCGCGCCGGCCGTGAGGCCGCGGAGGATTTTTTGATTCAGCGCCATTTTTCCGTCCTGTTGCTGGCCGCTTACACGCTGTTCGCCGCCGCCTGTCTGTCGCGGGCGGCCGATCCCGTCGTCCGCAGCCTCCGCCACGCGTTCTTCTACCTCCTGTCGCCCGCCGCCGTGCCTCCTCTCGCCGAGATCAGCCGTTGGGGCTCCTTCGGCCGCAACCTGTCGCGCCTCCTGGACATGGACCGGGAACACCGGGCTTTGGAGGACCGCTGGCGGCGGGACCGCCTCGACCGCAAACGGCTGGAGGACGTGGAGGCGGAGAACCGCCGCCTGCTGGACCTTTTGGGCCTGCCGCCCCGGCCGTCCTTCGACCTGCTGGCGGCCCGCGTTCTGGCGCGGGATCCCCGCGATTCTTTCCAGGGCTTGATGCTGGCCCGGGGCGCGGCGGACGGCGTGGAGGTTTCCGATCCGGTGGCCGCCTTCCAGGCGGGGCGCGAGGTCCTGGCGGGGCGGGTGGCGGAGGTGGAGGCGTCCGTTTGCCGGGTGGTCCTGGTGACGGACCCCTTGTCGTCGGTGTCGGCCAAGGTGGAGCGGACCGGCGAGCAAGGCGCGGCGGAGGGCCTGCCGCGTTCCGGAACGGCTCCGCCCCGGCTGGCCATGAACTATTTGTTTTCCGACAGCGCCGTCCGTCCCGGCGACGCGGTGGTGACGGCGGGGCTGGGCGGCCTTTTTCCGCCGGGGATCCTGCTGGGGGAAGTGGAATCGGTGGAGCAGGAGTCCCGGGAGACGTTCAAGCGGGCGATCTTGAAACCCGCGTTCCGGTTTTCGCGGCTGGAAGAGGTCTACATCCTGCGGCGCCGTCCGGCCGGCAAAGATCGGGCCCCGCGAGGCGCCCCATGAGGCTTCTCTTCGGTCCTTCCCCCGCTTCCGCGCGCCGCGCCGCCGCGTTGGGGAATTTTTCCTTATGAGGCATTCCTGGCTTTTCGGCGCCGTCCTGTTCGCGGGGGTATGGGTCGGCCAAATCCTCGTCCTGAAAATATTTCCGCCGGGCGCGGGGTCTCCTCATCTGCCCCTCCTGGCGGTGCTGGCCTTGGGCGCGCTCGGGAGGACAAACCTGGCCCAGACGCTGGGCTTCCTGTGGGGCCTGGCGCTGGACGTCATGGGGCTCAGCCTCTTCGGCTCGCAGGCCCTGCTCCTGGCGTGGACCGGCTTCATCACCGGCCGCGTGTCGCGTTTCGTGGACGCGGACAAATGGGGAACCCAGCAGGTGCTGGCGGCGCTGGCGACGATTTTTCTTCAAACGGGGACGCGCGTCCTCGACGCGTGGTTCCGCGATCCGGCCCGCCCCGCGGACGGATCGCTGCTGATCTTCGTCACGGGCCTGATTTTCAACGCGCTGGCGGCGCCGCCGGTGTTTTGGGCGGTGCGGCGCGGCAGCGGCGCCTGGCGGGATTTCGAAAGGGAGATTTCCTAGATGGACGGCCAGCTGTTCACGCCCGCGCTGGATCGCCGGCTGAAAAGCCTGTCGGCCCTGGCGTCCGTGGGATTCATGGTCCTGGTCCTGCGGCTGTTTTCCCTGCAGGTTTTGGAAGGGCCCGCGCTGGAGGAGAAGGCGCGCCTCAACAAGACGCAGATCATCCCCGTGCAGGCGCCGCGCGGTTATATTTTGGACCGCCACGGGGACATCTTGATCTACAACGTGCCGAGCTTCTCGCTGTTCTATTCGGCCAAGTCGGTGTCGAAGGAAGACGAGAAGGCGGTGGAGGACCATTTGGTCGGTCTGTTTCCTAAATCCAAGGACGTGGTTCGGCGCAAGGTGCTGGAGGCGCGGCGGACGGGCAAGCGCATCCGCGTTTTGTCGGCGGTGCCGCACGAAGCGGCGCTGGGCCTGATTGAGCGCAAAATGTCCCTGCCGGGCATCCACGTGCTGGCCGAGCCCAAACGCAAGGCGCGCTACGGCGCGCTGGCCGCCCACGTGCTCGGATACGTGGACGAGGTGAGCCCCCAGGAGCTGAAGCGGCTGGGAGACTCTTACAAGGCGGGCCAGCTCATCGGCAAGGCCGGGGTGGAGCGTAATCAAGACGCCGTCCTGCGCGGCGTGGACGGCGGCCTCCAATTCGAGATGGACCACAAGGGGCGTTACGTCGAGGAAGTGGGCCGCATCGCCTCGGAGTCGGGGCGGGATTTGATGCTGAACCTGGACCGTTCCTTGCAGCAGGCCTTGGAGGAAGGCCTGGACGCCGTCGCCAGCGGGCGGGGCGCGGCGGTGGTTCTGGACCCGCGGTCGGGCGCCCTTCTGGCCATGGCCAGCCGGCCGGCTTACGATCCTTCGGGCGACGTCGTGCCGCTTTTGGTTGATCCGCGGCTGCCGCTCTTCAACCGCGCCGTGCAGGGCGGTTACGCGCCGGGCTCGGTTTTCAAGCTGGTGACGGCGGGCGCCGCTCTTGAGGAGGGGGAATGGAGCGTGAAGCGGGCCATTCATTGCCCTGGCTTCTTCACGCTGGGTCGGAAAGCCTTCGGCTGTTGGAAAAAAGAGGGCCACGGCACGCTGGCCTTTCAAGGCGCCATGGCCGGATCCTGCAACGTTTATTTTTTCAATATGGGCCTGCGGGCGGGGCCAGACGCCATGGAGCGGCTGGCGCGGTCTTTCGGCCTGGGCCGGCGGACCGGGGTGGACCTTCCGTCCGAGTCTCCCGGTTTGGTGCCGGGCCGGGAATGGAAGCGCCGGGCGCGCGGGGCCGGATGGTACGACGGCGACACGCTCAATTTTGCCATCGGCCAGGGGGCCGTTTCGGCGACGCCTTTGCAAATCGGCGTCCTGATGGCGGCGGCGGTCAACGGCGGAGTCCTTTGGCAGCCCTCGGCCGAGTATAAAGTCATCGATTCTCAAGGGCGGTCCCGGGAGAAAAAGCCGGAGATCCGCGGCCGGATCCGTCTGTCGCCGGAGACGTGGCGGGTGGTTCATGAATCTTTGGAAGGCGTTGTGAAAAACGGCACGGGCCGGTCGGTCTGGCGGCCGGATTTGACGATAGGCGGCAAGACCGGCACGGCCCAGAACCCCCACGGCGACGACCACGCCTGGTTCGCCTGCTACGCGGGGCGGCCGGGAGAAGAGGCGTCCCTGGTGGTGGCCGTCATGGCCGAGAACGGCGGCCACGGCGCCACGGCTGCGGCCCCCGTGGCGCGCCGCGTCATCGACAGGCATTTTCCGCCGCCTCCCCGTCCGGCGCCCGTCCGCGCCGCCGCTCCGGCCGAGCCCGCCGCCGCGCCCGTCCCGTCGCCCGCCGCGCCCGTGGGGGCAACGCCATGATCGAGATCGCGCCCCGGTTCGTCCGAGCGCCGTCGGACTCGGGTTTCCTGCGCACGCTGTCGCGGCTCGACTGGAGCCTAGCCGGCGCCGCGCTCATCCTTTCGTTGGCCGGCGTGGCTGCCATCTACTCCGCCACAAGCCCCACGGGCCAGGGCCACGCCTACATGGCCCGGCAGTTGTCCGCCCTGGCGGTGGGAATCGCGGCCATGAGTTTCCTGGTGGTTCTGCCTTACCCGGTGTTTCGGACTTACGCCAAAGAGATTTACATCGCCGCCGTCGTGCTCCTGGTGGCCGTTCTCATTTTCGGCACGCGCCTGCGGGGCAGCAAGTCATGGTTCAACCTGGGCGTCATATTTTTTCAGCCGGTGGAGCTGACGCGCCTGGCCCTGGCGGTGGCCGTGGCGGCCTACGTCGATGTTTTTTACCGGGAGCTGCGCCAGTGGAGGCATTTGGCGGCGGCGTTCCTTTTGCTGGGCGTCCACATGGGGCTCATTTTGATGCAACCCGATTTTTCCAGCACCCTCAACATGGGGCCCATGGTCTTGGCGGTGCTTTACGCGGCGGGGGCGCCGGTGGGCGTTTTGGTGTCGGTCCTGGCCGTGGGCGCGCTGGCCCTGGGCATCCCTCTGGCGTCGACGTATTTTCACTTGATGGGAAGCCGGTTGTCCGACGCCGGCGCCTTGGGCTGGTTGAAGAGGGCCTTTCAGGGCGGGGAGGAGTTTTACATGCTGTGGGGCGGCGTTTGCCTGTTCCTCTGTTTCCTGTGGTGGTTTCTGAGGCGTTGGCGCGTGCCCATCCATGGATTTTATTTGGCCTGCTCGCTGGCGGTGGTGGCGGCGGGCGTTTCCGGATCTTTCGTCGTTAAAAAGGGACTCAAGGAATATCAGCGCAAACGCCTCATCGCCTTCGTGGACCCAAGGGTGGACCCTTTGGGGGCGGGTTACAACATCCTCCAGTCCGAGATCGCCATCGGCTCGGGCCGGGTCTTCGGAAAAGGATACCTGTCGGGAAGCCAGTCCCAACTCGGTTTCCTGCCCGAAAGGCATACGGATTTTATTTTTTCCCTGGTGGCGGAGGAGGGCGGTTTCTTTTGGACCGTAACCGTGCTGACACTTTATTTTTGGATCGTGTGGCGCGCCTTCGACATAGCGGCCCAGGCCCGGGACCGGTTCGGCAGGTTCCTGGCCGTGGCTCTGGGGGCGCTGTTCGCCTTCTCGGGGCTTTTCAACATCGGCATGACCATGGGCTTGATGCCCGTCACCGGCCTGCCGTTTCCCTTCATGTCCTACGGAGGCTCGTCCCTGGTGGGCGCCTTCCTGGGCGTGGGTATTTTGCTGTCCATCCATTTGAGGAGATACGTGCTGTAGGAATCACGCAGAATGAAGGACGAAAGGTGGCCCGTTTTTTCCATCGTTCGAAACCGATCTTTCATCGCGGACTTTACGGAGGAATTATGAAAAAGGAAATCATCGTCAATTGCGTGCCCGAGGAAACCCGGGTGGCCGTCATGGAAGACGGCCGCCTGGCCGAGTTCCTGATCGAGCGCCCCGCTCTGGGCATGGCCAAGCTGGTGGGGAACATCTACAAAGGACGGGTGGAAAACGTTTTGCCGGGCATCTCCAGCGCCTTCGTCAACGTGGGCTTCGAGAAGAACGCCTACCTCTACGTCACCGACGTCGTCTCGGACTCCAAGGACCGGCACATCGAGAAAATGATCCAGCGGGGGGCTTCCATCCTCGTGCAGGTGGCCAAAGAGGCCATCGGCACCAAGGGCATGAAGATCACCATGGACATCTCCTTGCCCGGGCGCTACCTCATCTACATGCCGCTGGGGGAGCACGTGGGCGTCTCCAAGAACATCGAAAGCCACGAGGAGCGCGAGCGCCTGAGGAAGATCATCGAAGAGATCCGCCCCGCCATGGGCGGCGTGATCGTGCGGACGGAGGCCGAGGGCGCGGAGGACCGCGAGCTGCGCCACGAGATGCGCTATCTGTCGCGGCTGTGGGAAGGCATCCAAAGGAAATACGAGGGGGCGGCTCCGGGAGCGCTCATCCACCGCGAGCTGGGCCTCACGTTCCAGGTGGCGCGGGACCTGCTGACGGATCAGGCCCAGGTCTTCCTCATCGATTCGAAAGAGGAATACAAAGACGTGAAGGCCTTCGTGGAGATGCTGGCGCCCGAGCTGGCCGAGCGCGTGCAGCATTACTCCGGCCGCACGCCCATCTTCCAGGCCTTCAGCGTGGACAAGGAGCTGGCCAACATCCGCCAGCAGCGCATCGACCTGCCGTCGGGCGGCTACATCATCATCCAGGAGGCCGAGTCCCTCTGCGCCATCGACGTGAACACGGGCAAGTTCGTGGGCCATCGCTCGCAGGAGGAAACCGTCACCGCCACCAACCTGGAGGCGGCGGCCGAGGTGGCGCGGCAGCTGCGCATCCGCAACATCGGCGGCATCGTGGTCATCGACTTCATCGACATGCGCCGCCGCCGCAACCAGCAGAAGGTCATGGAGGCCATGCAGGAAGCCACGCGCACGGATCGCGCCAAGATCAAGATCCTGCCCATCACGCGGCTGGGCTTGATCGAGATGACCCGCGAGCGCCGGCGCGAATCCCTGCTGTCTCTCTTGACCGAGTCCTGCGAGCAATGCCACGGCAGCGGCCGGGTGTTGTCCTGCGAGTCTCTTTACCTGGCCATTCAGAAGGAGATCGTCCAGCTGACCCAGGGGCGGACCGAGGGCAAGCTGAAAATCGTCCTGCCGCCGCCGGTGGCGTCTTTCCTAAAGGAGCGCCGCGACCACTTGGAGAGGCACGTGCGGCGGCCCGTGGCCGTGGAGGTGGATCCGACGCTCAGCTGGGAGGACTACCGCATCCACATCGAGCAGTAGCCCTTTCGCTTCAGCGCGCGGAAGGCACCTTGGCGCCGGAGCGCCGGGCCTGGGACAGGCCGATGGCGATGGCCTGCTTGCGGCTCTTCACCTTCTTGCCGGACGTTCCGGAGCGGAGCTTCCCCCGCTTGTACTCGTGCATGGTTTTTTTGACTTTCTCTTGAGACTTCTTGCCGTATCGGGCCATGTGGGCCTCCTTGGGGCGGGACGTTGGGGCGCGGGGCGGGGGGCTTACGCGCCGGGGGGAACTTTTATTTTATGAATTCCGGGGCGCGCGGTAAAAGCATCCTGGCGGCGGTGGACGACCTTTTCTTCGCGGCCAAGCTTCACGCCATGGCCCGGCGGGGCGGGGCCGGTCTGATCGTCGTCAAATCCCTGGCTGAAGCGGAAAGCCGGCCCGGGCCCTTCGACGTCCTGGTGGCGGATATGGAGAGCCGCGGTTTTCCCTGCCTCGACCTGATGGCGGTCCTGGCGGCCCGTTGGCCGTCGGCGGAAAAATGGGCCTTTGCCGCCCACGGGCGAACGGAGCTCATGGAAACGGCCCGGCGCATGGGCTGGACGCGCGTCATGCCCCGCGGCGCCTTCGAAGCGCGGTTTCCGGAGGCCTTGGGAACGCGCGAGTGACGGCGGTTCGGCCCGCGGCCGTGCCGCCAAGCCCGTTCGCTGCCGACGGAATTCTCTTGCGTCGGCGGGCCGGCGGCGTTATCATATTCTTTACATGCATCCTCACCGCGCCTTGAAAATCCCCCTTTGCGTTCTTGCGGCCTGCGCCGCGCTCGCCGCCTCGGCGGAGGCGCAGTCGCGGCGTCCGCCCCTGCCCCGGGAGCCCATGACCGCCGTCGTGGACGGCCGCATCCGCACGGACATGGAGACGGTCCAGATCAACGATGCCCCCTGCCTCGCCCTGCGGGACGTTCAGAGGCTTTTCGGCGGCAAGAGCGCGTGGCGGCGGGTGTCGCGGCAGGTCACCTACCAGCTCCACGGGCGCCGCGCGGAATTCTCCCTCGACGCCTCCACCGCCGTCCTTCAGGGACGCGCGGTCCCGTTGGAAACGGAAGTGCGCTGGTGGACGGGCGACGCCTACGTGCCGATCTCGCTGTTGTCGTCGCCGGAGTTCCAGGAATTCGCCGGCGCTTCGGTCCGCTGGGACGCCGCCCCGCGCTCCCTGGTGGTGGACACGGTGCCCGGGGTTTCCTCCCCTGAGCTTCACTCGTTGGACGGGCGCAGCCGCGTTGTTCTTGAGCTGGCTCCCCGCGTGCATTACCGCGTGCTTTCCCGCCGCAACGGCCTTCTCGTCGTCCGCTTTTTCGGCGGCCGCTGCGGGCGGGAGGAGAGCCTGGAAGTGAAGGACGGCTTGGTGGAATCCGTTCGTTTGAAGCCCAAGAGCCGAAGCTGCGACCTGCACATCCAAACGGCGGCCGGCGCCGCGGATCCCCGCGTGCGTCTGGAGGAATCGCCCCGCCGCCTGGTGGTGGAGGTGCCCGCGGCGCCGGGGTCCACGGGCGTTCCGCCGTCGGCCAAAGCCCCTCCCGTGCCGCCTTTGGCGCCGGTTCCCGCCGGGCCGCGCGCGGTGCCTTCCATAAGTTTCGATGACATCATCCCCGCGCCCTCCGACAATAAACAATCTCCGCCGCCGTCCCTGCGGGCTCCATCGGCCATCCGCACCATCGTCGTGGACGCTGGCCACGGCGGCAAGGACGCCGGCGCCGTGGGCCCGCGCGGCGTTCTGGAGAAAGACATCAATTTGCAGATCGCCCGCGCTTTGGCCAAGGCCCTGGAGAAGGACGGACGCTTCGACGTCATCCTCACCCGGCGCGACGACGAGTTCATTCCGCTCGAAGATCGCACCCGGCTGGCCAACGAGAAGAAAGCGGACCTTTTCATTTCCATCCATTGCAACGCGGCCCTGTCCCGCAAATCCAGCGGTTTCGAGGTTTACTTCCTTTCCGAAAAGGCCACCGACGAGGCCGCCGCGGCCGTGGCCCGGCGCGAGAACTCCGTGCTGGAGCTGGAGGGCCTCACGGGCAAGGCCAAGCTGAAAATCCAGGATTTGCTGTGGTCCATGGCCAAGACGGAGACCATGAACGAATCGTCGGAGGTGGCGGCGCTCATCGCCGGCCAGGCGAAGCGGCGCCTGTCCGTGCCCAGCCGCGGCGTGAAGCAGGCGGCATTCTATGTTTTGAAAGGGGCCGACATGCCCGCCGTTTTGGTCGAGTCGGCTTTCATCACCCATCCCCAGGAGGAAGGCTTGCTGCGCTCTCGAAGGTTCCAAAACGACATCGTGTCCGCCCTGCGCGGCGCCGTCCTCGACTACGAAAAACGCAAAACCCAGGCGCGGGCCCGCGCCTCCTCGGGAAGCTGACGCGGGGATGACGGCGTCCGGCCGGAACGCGGGAAGGGCCCCGGCTCTTTCTTTCGGCTTTTCCGGCCGCCAGGTTTTCTCCTATGACCGCTCGTAAATCCGGCCGCGCGCCCATCGGCGTTTTCGATTCGGGCGTGGGCGGCCTCACCGTGGTGCGCGCCCTCCTGGAGCTCCTGCCGAGGGAAAAATTCATTTATGTCGGCGACACGGCCCGGGTGCCCTATGGAACCAAATCTCCCGAGGCGGTGCGCCGCTACGCGCTGGAGATCACGGGCTTCCTGCGCCGGCGGGGCGTGAAGATGGTGGTGGCCGCCTGCAACACGGTTTCGGCGCTGGCGCTGCCCCAACTGCGCGCCGCCGCGCCCGCGCCCGTCCTGGGCGTCCTGGAGCCGGGGGCGCGCGCGGCCCTGGCGGCCACGCGCACGGGCCGCGTGGGCGTCGTCGGCACGGAAGCCACGGTGCGCAGCGGCGCCTACGAGGAGGCCATCCGGCGGCTCGACGGATCGGTGCAAGTCTTCAGCGCGGCCTGCCCGCTCCTCGTCCCGCTGGTGGAGGAGGGCTGGCTGTCCGGCCCCGTGACACGCCGGGTGGCGACCCACTATTTGTCGCCCCTTCTGGCCAAAAGGATCGACACCCTTGTTCTGGGTTGCACCCATTATCCCTTGCTTAAACCCGTCCTCAAGGAAACGGCCGGCGCGGCGGAGCTTATCGATTCCGCCGAGGAAACCGCCAAGGCCGTGCGGACCCGCCTGGAGCAGGACGGCCTTTCCGCCCCGCCGTCCGCGCGCGGGGGCTGCGAATTTTTTTCTTCCGACGATCCGGCCAAGTTCACCGCGCTGGGGCGCCGTTTCCTGGGACGGGTTCTGCAGAAGGCCGGCCGGATAAAGCTGGAAGGCGTCGTCCTCCCCGCCCCCGGCAAAAAATGATAAGATAAGCGTAGGTTCACCCCCCGCCTTCCCCACACCTGCCAAACGACAACCGTTATCAGGACCCGTAGATTTTCCGCGCCGGAGGAACGCTTTCCGGAGAAAGGGGTTCTGACATGTTGAAATGGGCTCTCCTGTTCCTCATCGTCTCCGTCCTCGCCGGCGCTTTCGGTTTCGGCGCCGCGGCGGGCGTGGCCGCCACCATCGCTCAAGTGCTCTTCGGCATCTTCCTGCTGGGATTCATCATCACCGTGGTCATGGCCGTCGTCGCGGCCAAGAAATTAAAAAAGGCCCTGTAGCCGGAAAGGAGGAAAAGCCATGCTCTCGTGGTCCATCTTGTTCCTGATCGTCGCCATCGTGGCCGGCGTTCTCGGTTTCGGCGGAATCGCCGGCACCGCGGCCGGGATCGCCAAGATCCTGTTCTTCGTGTTCCTGGTGGTGTTCATCGCCTCCCTCGTCCTGGGAAGGCGACCCACGCTCTGACCGGCCGACGTCCTCTCGAGGCCAAGCCCCGCCGCGGCCCGGCGGGGCTTTTTGTTGGCCGGACGGCGCGGCGGGACGTCCGCCCCGGGGACAGGAAGCGCCCGGAGTGTTATGATAGGGGGCAGAATCCGGAGCTTCCGTCCGCGCGGTCCCGACCGGGCGCCGCGCCTTCCGGAATCACCCTCTCACAAGAAGGAGGAAACATGCACAAAGTCGTCGTCGCTCTGATCGCATCGCTGCTCGCTGTCCCCGCGGTTTCCGCGGCGGGCAGGAAAAAATCACCGGCCTCCGGCATGGTCCGCGCCGCGCTTTCGCCCACGGCGGGGAACATCACGTCCGGCCACGTGGAATTCTCCCAAGTAGGATCCGACGTCGCCGTGTCCGCCCAGATCAGCGGGCTGAAGCCCAACGCGCGCCATGGATTCCACATCCATGAGAACGGCGAGTGCGGGCCCGACGGGCAGGCCGCCGGCGGCCACTTCAACCCCGCCGGGCGCATGCACGGAGGGCCCGACTCCGCCGAGCGGCACGCCGGGGATTTGGGCAACGTCACGGCGGACGCCCAGGGCTTCGCCCGCGTGGCCCTGAAGCACTCCAGGCTCAGCCTGTCCGGGCCTCATTCCATCGTCGGCCGCGCCGTGGTCGTCCACGCCGAGGCGGACGACTTGACGAGCCAGCCCGCCGGCAACGCCGGCCCCCGCATCGCCTGCGGCGTCATCGGCCCCGCCCAGGAATAAAGTTTTCGAAAGTCCGCGATCTCCGGCGATCGCGGACTTTTGTCTTAAAGAGGATCATTTGATAGCATAAGGCCCCATGCCTCAAAAGCCGGCCGTTCCCCGCTGCATGAGCACCCAGCATCCCGACAACGCCCACGTCCCCTATTTCGGGGACGGGGCGGCCATCGGGGGCGAGGGGGAGGTGCAGGAAGCCTACCACGCCTTCAGCCGCTTCGGCTGCGACGAGCAGATGTGGGACCACGAAGGAAAAGAGGTGGACGCCTTCGTCGTCTCCAAGCTCCTGGCCGCCCAGCCGTCCTATTTCCGAAAGAAAAGGCTGGGCCGGGACGTGTTTCTCACCCTGCGCGTGCCCAACCCGTCCCGCGAGCGCGGCATGGCCAAGGTGCTCCTGGAAGTCCTGGAAAGCATCCCGCGCTCCTTCGACATCGCCCGCGCCTTCTACAAGAAGGACGTCGCCCCCATCTTCGAGATCATCCTTCCCATGACCACGAACGCGGTGGAAGTGAGCCGCATCTGGCACTACTACCGCGAGTTCGTGTCCGGCAAGGCGGACCGTCAGGTGATCCCGGGCGACGTGACCTTGCGCGAATGGATCGGCGACTTCAAGCCCGAAAGCATCCGCGTGATCCCTCTCATCGAGGACAAGGACTCCATGCTGCGGGCCGATACCATCGTCGAGGAATACATGCGCGGCAAGCCCCTCGACCATCAGCGGGTGTTCCTGGCGCGCTCGGACCCGGCCATGACCTACGGGTCGGCCAGCGCGGTGCTCCTGCTCAAGATCGCCCTTTCGCGCCTGCATCAATTGGAAGCCCGCGCCGGCATCCCCATCTATCCCATCGTGGGGCTGGGCACGGCGCCGTTCCGGGGAAACTTCAAGCCCACGAGCATCAACACGCGTCTCAAGGGCTATCCGTCGGTGCAGACGTTCACCATCCAGTCGGCCTTCAAATTCGACTATCCCGAGGAATTGGTCCGCAACGCCATCCGCCAGCTCAAGGCCGCCCGGCGGCGGGCGCCGATTCCGGTGGAGGACGAGCCGCGCGTTTTGGAGCTGGTGGAAAAAATGGCGGCGTGCTACGCCGGCCAGGTGGCGCCCCTGGCGCCCCTCATCAACGACGTGGCGCGGTTCGTTCCGTCCCGCCGCAAGCGGAGGCTGCACGTCGGCCTGTTCGGCTACGCGCGCTCCGTGTCCGGCGTGCATCTGCCCAGGGCCATCGGTTTCTGCGCGTCCCTTTACAGCCTGGGCGTGCCGCCGGAACTCCTGGGCCTGGAAGCTCTTTCCCGGCGGGACATTCCCTTCATCCTCGAGAATTACCCCAATTTCCGTCAAGACATGGCGGACGCCCTGCAATATTTCGATCCGCAGTCCCTGGACCTGTTGCCGCCCCGCGTGGCCGCCGACATCAAGCGGACGCTGCGCCTGCTCCGGCTGGACGTGGAGCCGAACCTCATCCACCAGTCCCTGGTGCGGGCCATCCGCAAGTGCCTGGGAAAAAACTTCGACCGCACGGTGAGCGAGCTCATCGAGCAGGCCGGCCGGGAGCGGAAATTCCTCGGATGACCCGCGCGCCGGGAGGCGCCGCCGTCCGCCGGGGCCCGGCGTGAAAATCCGGACCCGGCTGGCCCTCTTGGCCATGGCCACGGCGGGCATCCTGCTGGCGTCGGGGGGGCTGGTTTTCTGGTCGGGATCGAAGTTCGTCGGGGCTTTTTCCTTTTCCCTGCAAAAGATGGAAGAGGTGGCGAAGGTCCGCAGCCTTCAGGTGCTGGCGGCGCGGCAAAAGTCCGCCTTCGACGCTTATTTCCTTTTCGGGGAAGCGCAGTACCTCGAGCAGTTCGAAGAACTCAGCCCGCTTGTCCTCGACCGCTTGAACGGTTTGGGCCCGGCCGCCCGGGGACTGCAGAGAGATTATGAGCGTCTGCTCAAGGCGGCGGCGCCCGTCATCACGTCTTCCCGCGTCAACAGGGGCCGCGCCCTGGAGCAGGCCGCGGCGACCTTCCTGCCGCGCGCGGAGGAGTTCTTCCGCTCCGTCGGCGAGCTTGAAACCCAAATCGCCGAGGAGGTGACCAGGACTTACGAGCGGATGAAGGGCCGCGCCGCCCTGGCCGGCCGCTGGATCCTGGGTTTGGGGCTGGCGGGGGCCATTCTGGGCCTCTTTCTGGCCGTCAGCACCTACCGCACCATGTCCCGCTCCCTGCGTTTGCTCCAGCAGGGCACCACGGCCTTCGGCGGCGGCAAATGGGACCACCGCATCCCCCTGCCCGCGGAGGACGAGCTCGGCCAGCTCGCTCAGTCCTTCAACCAAATGGCGGAAAACCTGAAGCAGCTGGAAAACCAGACGGTGCATATGCACCGCATGAGCGCCGTGGGCCAGCTGGCCGGAGGCGTGGCCCACGAGATCAACAATCCCCTCACCGGTGTGCTGGGCCAGGCCCAGTTGCTCCTGCAAAAGCTCTCCGCCGAGGATCCCGCCCGCGTTTCCGCCCAAAAGATCGAGCGGGCCGCCCTCCGCTGCAAGCAGATTGTCCGCTCCCTTTTGGATTTTTCCCGGCAAAAAAAAGAGGCCGCTCCGTCGGACGTGGACGTGAACAGAACGGTCCTGGAAGCCCTGGAGCTGTGTTCCACCGATATCCTCGCCCAGGGCGTGGTCGTCGAAAAAAATTTGGACCCGGCGTTGCCCCTGATCCAGGGCCATGAGCAGGAAATTCAACAGGTGTTTTTGAACCTGGCCACCAACGCCATCCAGGCCATGCCGGGGGGCGGAACCTTGACGGTGACGACCCGCCCGCGGCTTTCGGAGGACGGCTCCCCGTCGGCCGTGGAGACCGTTTTTTCCGACTCGGGCCAAGGCATCGCCCTGGAGCATCTCCGCCGCATCTTCGAGCCTTTTTTCACCACCAAGGGCATCGGACAAGGCACGGGGTTGGGCCTGTCCATTTCCCTGGGCATCGTCCGAAGCTTTGGCGGCGACATTCAGGCCGAAAGCCAGGGCTTGGGTTTTGGGGCCTCGTTCCGCGTGACTTTGCCTCTCTCTCAGGCTGTCCATGCCGTTTCTACCCTGTCTCCCTCTTCCACGGAAGTACCAGAACCGCGCTTCGACTCTCCCGCGCCACCTCAAGCCTGATTTAACGTCGTTTCCATAGGAGTTCCAGGCGACTCGCCCGCAGGCCGGTCTCTCCATCCATCGGTTAGAAAACGACGCTTAAAATCAATCCGAATATGTTGATTTGTAAAGATTTCAATATGCTTATTAACTCCTTGACATTTAAACCGCCGGGGGGAACCCTTATATAAAGATAAAGTGAACTGTCGGGTTTAATTATGACTCCATCGCCTGCCGCGCTTCTTAAAATCAGCCAACTGGCCCGCCAAGCGGGATTGCCGCCCTCCACCATTCGCCACTACGCCAACCTCGGTCTCATCTCATCCGCCTCCGCCACGGAAGGCGGGCAAAGGCTTTTTGACGGCGCAAAGACCCTGGCCCGGCTGGCGCGCGTGAAGCGGCTGGCGTCGCGCGGCCTGGCCCTCCCCGAAATCAAGGCCGAGTTGGACGGCGCCGCTCCCCATCGCATCCTGGTGGTGGACGACGAGCAAGAAGTCGTGGAACTGGTGGAGGACGCCTTGAAGGGTCCCCGCTTGGACGTCCGCGCGGCCCGCGATGGATTCACCGCCGGAAGGATCATGGCGGATTACCTGCCCGACTTGGTGGTGTTGGACATCATGATGCCCGGCTTGGACGGTTTTGAAGTTTGCCGCCAAATTCGCCGGGACCCCCATTTGGCCGGAGTTAAAATCCTGGCCGTGACCGGGCACGACACCCCGGAAAATTTCCGTAGGATGACCGAGGCCGGGGCGGACAAATACCTGGCTAAGCCCTTCAACGTCAAAGACCTGACGGACGCCGTAGCGGAACTTTTGGGAACGGAGTTGGACTTTGAAAAAATTTAGAGACTTTCCGTTTGCGAGCGCTTTGATCCTTCTCGCCGCGCTCGCTGTGTCTCTCCGCGCCGAAGCCCCCGGCGTGGTCAATTACCAAGGGAAACTGGCGGACTCCTCGGGCAACCCTTTGACGGGCACTTACAGCATGACGTTCAAAATCTACGCCGCGCCCACGGGGGGGGCGGCGCTCTTTACGGAGACCCGCACGGCCGATGTCCCGGTGGACAACGGCGTTTTCAACGTGCACATAGGCTCCGGCACCGGCGGCGGCATTCCCCTGAGCGTGTTCCAGGGCGGCACGGACCGCTACCTGGGCGTCACCGTGGGAGCCGACGCGGAGCTGACGCCGCGGGAGCGGCTGTTGGCGTCTCCCTACGCACTGGCTGTGGCCTCCGCGAGCGTTGGGACGGCGGAACTGGCCGACGGCACCGTGGCGGTTGGCGACCTGAACACGGCCAGCGTGGACGGCCGCTATGTCACCTTGTCGACGATCCAGACCATCACGTCCAGCAAGACGTTCAGCGGCGGGGCCACGGTCACCGGATTGCCGACGCCGACAGGCGCTTCGGACGCGGCGCCCAAAAGCTACGTGGACAGCCAAGTGACGGGAGGCTCCGGTTGGACGGACGCGGGCGCCGTGGTGCGGCTCACCTCGGCGGGGGACACCATCGGCGCTTCGGGCGGGACGGATGCGGGCGTCACTTTCAGCACAAACGTTTTCCTCAGCACGGGCCGCTTGGGGATCGGCGCGGCTGCCGCCGGCGAGAGCCTGGACGTGAACGGCCTCATCAAGATCCTTAAAGCCGGCGGCGTGGACAACGATTCTCCGGGCATCGTGGCCGTTTCCGATGACGATTTCCTCTATGACGGCGAATACATCAACCATTATGGAATCGGTTTCCATGATTTCAACGACGGCGCGGGCCTCGGCGTGAACGCGTACATGGCGGGGTATTTCGGCGTGGACCTCTTCACGGGGGGACAGCCGCGGCTCCGGATCAATTCCAATGGGAACGTGGGGATCGGCAGCGCGGGCCCGGGGGCCAAGCTGGACGTTGCCGGCGACATCAAGGCGACTTCGGACATCGGCAATTTGGGGACGGGTTCCGGCCAGAAGATGGAGGCCGGGACTTCGGCCTTGGCCACTCTGCGTTTCGACGCGGACGCTTACCGGTTGTTCGCGGGCGGAGCGGGCGCGAGCGGAGAGGTGTTGAGGGTCACAGAGACGGGAAGCGTCGGCCTCTCGACCGGGGCGCCGGGCGCTCTGCTGGATGTCCACGGCAACGCCCAATTCGGCTCCAGCGCCAAAAGCACGTTCACCACGGCGGGGATTCTGCAACTGGCCAGCGCGCTGGGGAGCGCCTACGGCGGCACGGGGGCGGACCTTTCGGGCGGGGTGCTGGGCGGCGTACCCTATTTCAGCGGGGCGGGCGTCATGGGCGCCCTGGGGGCCGGAACGGCGGGCCAGTTCTTGAAAAGCAACGGCGGGGCGGCCCCCTCCTGGGCCAACGTGACGGCGTCGGACGTCAGCGATACGATGACGCTCTCCACGAACCAAAGCGCCTCGGGCGTGAAGACCTTCACCAGCAGCGTCACCATCACGGCGAACCAGTTCAGCGTGGTGGGATCCACCTTCGTGGTTACCGGCGGCAACGTGGGCATTGGGACATCTAGCCCGTCAGCCCTCTTGCATTTCGGCACCACGCCTCAGGGAGCCATTCAGTTTGGATTGGCTAATTATTACATCGGGCACTTCGGCGCCGGCGGAGGGCCTTTGTTCGCCTTTGACGCCAACGATTATTTGTACTACGACCGGGTGTCCGACTTCCTTATGCTAAGCGTAGGCGGAGCCGAGCGTTTCCGCATCAATTCATCGGGGAACGCCGGCATCGGGACGTCTAATCCATCCACCAAGCTGCACATGAGCAGCGGCGTGTTCACGGTCGACGGGAGCAATCCGGGGATCTCCGTGGGTATTTCAACCTTCGTCGTGACGGGCAACAAGGTGGGCATCGGAACCTCCAGCCCGGGCGCCCGGTTGAACGTGATCGGGACGGTGGCGGGGGAGGACGTGGCGTATTTCGAGGCGGGGGGGGACACGGTGGGCGTCAAGCCCGGCGCCAACGGCGGCGCCGAGAACATGATCCTTTCCCTGGGGAACGGCCGGACCGCTTCCCGGAATCTGGCCATCACGGGGTGGTCTTTAGGCCAGTTCCCGCAGTTCCGGGTGGACGCCGCTGACGCCCTTATCCAGGGCCGGTTGGCGGTCAACACCTCAAGCGCCCAAGGCAACAAGCTGTACGTGTCCGGGGACGCCCTCATCACCAGCAGCGCAGTTGTATCGGGCACGGGCGTCTCCGGGACCGACCCGGTGTTCCGGGTGGCCGGCTCCACCTTTGTCGTGCAGGCAGACGGCAAGATCGGCATGGGAACCGCTAGCCCCTTGGATAAACTGCACGTGGTGGGAGGAGGAATCAATGTGGGAAGCGCAGGGAACGCCTATATGATTTTCAGCGCCGGGACGGGCGGGGCGGCCGGGAACCAGATCAGTTTCATAGACCTGCTCTTGGGCGATACTCTGCGAGGGAACCTGGCCGTCAACGAGGCGACATCAGGCAATCCCTTGGAAATCAACAGCGCCGTAACAAACAACGTATCCTTGGTGACCGGGGGAGGCAACGTGGGCGTCGGGACGACGAATCCCTCATCCAAACTTCAGGTGTTCTCGGCGGCTGGGATGGGAGGAGCCCATTTAAGAGTTTCAACAGGAACATCCACGTTGTTTGAAGTGGCGGGCACGTCGGTGACTATGCGCGGAACCTTGTTCCTGGCCAGTTACAATTGCAGCGGGCAGGCGAACGGCGGGACGTTAACCACCACCGCCAGCGGTCAGGTGGTCTGCGCTGCCGATGATTCGGGTATCAGCAGCATCCGCTATAAAAAAGACGTGGAAGACCTTGGCTTTGATAAAGAAGCGTTCCTTCAATTAAAACCGCGGACCTTCCGTTGGAAAATCGATGGCAAAGAAGACGTCGGTTTTGTAGCCGAAGAAGTGCATAAGCTGATGCCGGAGTTGGTGTTTTACAACGAGCAAGGCCAGATTAACGGCGTCAGGTATGAGTGGGTTCCCCTCTACCTCATCTCTGTGATAAAAGGCCAACAAATGGTCATTGAAGAATTAAAGAAAGCGCATAACGACCAAAAGCATCTTCTCCGGGGGCTTAAGGAAGATATTGATGCGCTCAAGGCGGAAATGAATAAGATCCATGGTCGAAAGAGTGATGAATAAACTTATGAGCTCTCAGGATAAATCGAGCGGCGCTTTCTTCAAGCCTCTGGCGGGCTTCCGCACCAATTCATCGGGGAACGCCATGGGAACGTCTAATCCCTCCACCAAGCCCCGCATGAACAATGGTATCTTTTTATCCAGCATGTTGCCTCAGCGGTTATGGGCGGTTGCCGGCGCGGGCGGGATTAGCGAGACGCAGGTCGCCATAATAGATCATGTATAAACGACAGAGACGAATAAGCTTCCTAAGCGTTTTTTTGCTCAGCTTGTCGTTGAGCGGGGATGAGTTTTTCGGCCTGTCAGTTCAAGCGCTTGAATCCGCAAGCGCCAATCATCGTCTCACCCGTTCCTCGCCCAATGCGGGAGGATCCGGGAACTTAAGTTCAACCAGCTATCGCCTGAAAGGCACGGCGGGTGAGACAGGAAATGACGTCCTTTCCAGCGTCAATTACAAGGCCGGCTCGGGGCTGATGCGGATTTACTTTTATCCCGGCACCATAGGCGACGTGAGTTTGTCCACCGGGCCGGGGTCGGGGGAAATCATCGCTTCCTGGACGTCTCCCGGCGCCGACGGAAACCAAAGGACGGGCGCAAGCTATGTGGTGAAGTATTCCACTTACCCCGACGCCATCGCAACCCAGGATTATTTCGCCAATACGGCGGCCACTTTTTCCCAGGCCCTGTCGCCCCTGGCGCCCGGCGGTTCGGAAACTTTGACGCTGACCGGCCTCCAGCCCGGCACGAGTTATTACGTCGCCATCGAGGCGCGGGACGGCGAGACGCCTAAGAACCAGGGCTACCTTTCCAATTCAACCTACACATGGGCGCAAATTTACGTGCTCGGCGTGGACGTGGCCAACCAGAGCAGCCCCGCGGACTTTTACGGTTTCGGGAGCGTCGCCATGTCGTCGGCCGTGGTGTCCACGGCCACCATCCGGGTGACCAACACCGGCACCGCTCCGGCCACCTGGAGCCTGCGGGCCGCCACCACGACCGCCGGCAGCCCCTGGCAGTTGACCCGGGGCGCCCTGGGGACGGACGTCCTTCGCCTGAGCGCCGGTTTCGACGAGGTTCAGCCTTCCACGGGGGCGTTCTCCGCCACGTCCGGCGACGAGGATCGCATGATCACCACCGACACGCTGGCCTCGGGCGCCACGTTCTCCATAGACGGCAGCGCCACGGGCGTCAACGTGCCTATATCCCAACACAGGGATGTCTGGTTCCTGCTGGAAACGCCGTTGGCCACCAGCACCACGGCCCAGCAAAACATTCAAGTGACGGTGACCGCCAATGCGCCTTAACGGCCTGTCCCTTCACATTTTCGATTGTCCGCGGCGCCCGCGCGGCGGGCTTGCGGAAGCGCCCGCGCAGATCGGCGGCGAGCGCCGAAAGACCGTCGCAGCTTTTTTCAAGACGTGGATCGCGGGGGCCGCCTTCTGGGCGGCTTTTTCATGGGCGCAGGCCGGCGTGGGATTGACCACCCGCTACGTGGACGTGGTGCTGGACGGCTTGCAGACGGGGCGCGCTTACGACATCAGCCGCTCGGATTCCCAGGTTTTTTCCATCACCAACCCCGGTTCGGAGCCGCTCACGGTGGCCGTGGAGCCTCAGTCCCCCTTGCCGGGCGGGCTGAAGCCGGGTTACGAGCCCGTCCCGGACGCCTCCTGGATCAAGATAGATCCGGCCCGATTCCCCTTGGCGCCGGGAGAAACCCGCTCCGCCCGCGTGACGCTGACCGTGCCGGCGGACCCGCGCTGGACGGGCCGCCATTTCCAGGCCTCGCTTTGGACCCGCACGGTGGAAGGCCCCATCACGGCCGGCCTGCGCAGCCGCGTGCGGTTCTCCGTGCAGGTTCCCCGGCCGGCGGCCGCGGAAAAAGTGTCTCCCATTTCTTTGGAAGCGGCTTTCGATCCAAGGGAACTGGTTCTGAAGGGAACGAAAGGAAAAATTCGAATTTCGAATTCGGGCAAGGCGCCCCTGGTTCTGACTCTGCGGAGCGTGCCTTTCGCGGCGGCAGACGTTCCCCTGGGATGGGTTCCGGCTCCCGATCCGAACTTCCTCGAGGTGGCGCCGGCTCGGTTGGAGATCCCCGCCGGCGGAACGGCCGCGGCGGCCTTGAGCCTTTCCATCCCGAAGGGAGACGCCCACCGGGGGCGACGCTATGTTTTCTTGATTCGGGCCGACGCGCCGGACCGTCCCGGCGCCCAGCCGCTTTTTTCGAGGGTCTACGCACAGGCAGGGCGATAGTTCTTTCCCCGCCCGGATAACCGGGCGGGAAAAAAAGGAGGAAGGACAATGAAAACGACAAAGAGGTGGATGGGAGCACTGGTGCTGGCTCTGACGGCGGGGCTGGCTGGGAAAGCGTGGGCGATCAACCCGGACCAAATCACCATCACGATCACGCCGAACGTGGCGCAGAACATCGCGATCAGCACGTCGGTGGTGCAGTGGTTCTCCGGGGACAC
>JBQTIM010000121.1:0-26833 GCA_052388135.1 Elusimicrobiota bacterium | reverse complement strand
CGCGAAAAACCCGCTGACGGCGCCGAGAATTTCCACCAACCCGTCGTTGAACCCCAGGAAAAGGCTGCGGATGCGGGCGGGACCTATTTTCCGGACCGTCATGCGGGAGACGATGGCGTCCTCGTGCTCGAACTCGTCGCGGAGGATGTCCTTCACGGCCCGGCCGAGGGATTGGTCCTTGTAGTCCTCCCACACCCGCAGGTATTTCCGGATGCCGTGGACCTCGATGGCCTCCAAGACCAGGTGGACGGCGCCGGGCCCCAGGAGCCGGCAGGCCCCGGCCAGAAAGGCGAGCTTCAGGCGGCGGCGGAGGTCGAGGGTGTTTTCGCGGATGTCGAAGAAGTCCTGCCAGAAGGCGAGGTGGCGTTTTTCAACGGTGATCAGGTCGGCCAGGAGTGCGCGCAGTTCCTCGCCGCGGGCGGCTTCGTGAAGACGCCGGTAGAGGGTGAGATCGAACAGCTCGTCCAGCACGAGCTGCCGCGCCAGGGACGCGTCCGTAAGCGGCATGGACATGGTTTAGCATTTTGCCGGGCGCGGGCGGAAGCGCCGGCGGGGTTACTCTTCGGGGAAGGAAAAGCCGAAGCGGCGGCCCAGCACGGGCCAGATCTGCAGGAGGGAGATAAGCACGGCGGCCAGGATGGGCCCGATGAAGACGCCCAGGATGCCGAACAGGTGGATGCCGCCGATGATGGCCACCAGGCCGATGAAGGGATGCATGTCGTCGCGGCCTTTCAGCACCCAGGGCCGCACCACGTTGTCCACCAGGCCGGCGGCGACGCCCGCGCCCAGCATGAGGACCGCTTTGACGGGAGCGTCCTGCGCGAACAGGTAGCCCGCGCCGACCAACCACACCGGCGTGCTGCCCACCACGGGGATCCACGACAAAATGAACGTGGCGCCGCCGGCGAAGAAAGCCCCCGGCACGCCCAAAACCAGGTAAGCCACAGCCAGCACCGCCGACTGGCTGGCGGCCGCCGCCAAGCCCGACCAAATGGTGGAAATGGCGGTGCTCCGAAAAGAATCCACCAGGCGCGTCCTCAGGTCCGCCTGCAGGGGCACGCGCGCCATAACCCAGGCGATGAATCGTTTCCCGTCGACGAGAAAAAAATAGCAAGCGAGGCAGGCCAGGGCCAGCTGCAAAAGGAACTCAGGCACCGTGGCCGCCAGCTTCAGGATGGCGCCGCTGGCGTATTTCGCCGAGCCGCGCAGGCCGGTGACCAACTGCCGCTCCAGGTTGCCCGCGCCGCCCAGGAGGGCCTCCATGGGCCCCCACCGGCTCACGCGGCCGGCCATGGACCGCAGGGAAAAAGTTTCATTCTCGCCCAGCTTCTGGCCCAGCTCGATGCCCTCCTTCACGGCCAAAATGGAGAAAGTGGCCAGAGGCGCCACCACCAGAAGGAGTAGGCCCACCGTCACCACGACGGAGGCCGCGCGCGGCCCCAGGCGTTTGCGCCGAAGGCGCTCGACCAGCGGATAGGAGAGAAGGGCGAGGATGCCGCCCATCAGAAGGGCCAGCAGGTAGGGCGAAATCATTTTGAAGCCCACCAGCGAAAAGGCCGCCAGCAGGAGAAGGAAGGTGTAAAGCGACGCGCGGTCGGGTTTGGCTTGGGTCATGATGTCATTTTCCATTACCCTTGGGAGAAGACGCCGCGGCCAGCCGGCGCCGGATATCCCGCGCCAGGGGCGCCTCCGGCGGCAGGGCCGCCAGGGCGGACCGGTAAGCGCGGGCCGCCTCTTTCGGCCGGCCGCGTTTCTCCAGCACGCCGCCCAGAGTATCCAATATATAGCCTCGCCGCAACCCGTCGGCGGGCGCCGGCGCGCAAAGCGCCAAAGCGCGCCGGGCCAAACCCTCCGCTTCCGCCAAGCGCCCGGCATCCTCCGCCAAAAGCGCCGCCAAGTTGTTCGGCGCGTCGGGATTTTCCGGATTCAACGCCATGGCCCGGCGGTAGGCGCTCTCCGCCGCTTCGCGCCGTCCCAGCCCGGCCCCTAGGTTTGCGGCGCGGAGCCAAAGCGCGCCGTCGCTCTCCCGGGCGGGCAGAACCCGATCCAGGTGATGCAGGGCCGCGGCCGGTTCTTTCAACTCCTCGGCCCGGTCGGCGGCCTGAAGGTGAAGCTCCGGCGACAGCCCCGTGACGAGTTTATCGGGCGGAAAAGCGACGAGCGCCCAGCGCCCCGTCCGTTCCCAGCGCTTCATCAACTGGGCGTCGGTGAAAGTCCGGTCCGGCCGCCGCCCGTCGTGGAAAACCCAAAATCCCCGGCGGGCGTCGCGGCCCACGGCCAGGATGAAATGCCGCGACGGCCCCAGCTCCATATTGAGGATCACCGGAACACCCTGGGCGAGCAGAGCTTCCAGCGCCGCCGGCTCAAGGCCCGGCGCTTCCAAAGACGCCAGGCCCGCCCTCCGCGCCGTCCGCCAGAGATCGAACCCCAGGGTGCCGCCGATCTCTTTGCGGTAAATCTCCCGGCCCAGTCCCTCCTGCGTGGCGGGCCGCCCCCAATGGTTCAGCAGGGAGGACAGCGCCGCCGGTCCGCAGTGGCCGGGCTTCTGCCGCTCGAAAGGCACGCCCGCCACATAGGCGCCTTCCGTGCGGCCGGCGGCCACGTCGCTTTGGATGCGCCGCGCCGGCAGGCCCGCGCACCCGGCCAGAAGAACGCCCGCGGCCAGGGCCGCGGCGGAAGGGATCCGGGGGAAGAGCCGGCTCAACAACGGGGCTTAGTCCAGGTTCTTGACGATGAAGATGGCGAGCGCGATGATGGCCAGAACCACCAGCACCGTGCCCAGCCCGTCGCCGGCGGCCTGGGTCAAGTCCGCCTGTTCCAGCCGGGCGAGCTCCCGCTGGTCCAGGTCCTTCGACAACGATTCGGCCTGCGCTTCGGTCAAGCCGGCCTTTATCAGCTTCCCCTGGACGCGGGTCCGCAACGCCCCATCGGGAGCGTCGGCGGGCGCCGAGATTTCCGGCGAAGCGGCGTGGGGCAGGACGGCGGCGGCGCCCGAGCGGGGCAGGCAAACCAGCGTGACGGCGGGGATCAGAACGGCGGACAGACAACGGCGGAAGGACAAGCTCATGGAAGGCCTCCTGTGTGCGGAACGTGCCCAAAAAAAACGGGAAGGCCGGGGCCGATCGTCGGCCCTCGGTCTTCCCGTCGGGACTGTCCCTTATTCTACCAAAACCGCGCGCCCCGCGCCACGCGGGGGCGCGCCGCGCTTTACCCCGCCCGCACCTCGATGCGGCGGCTGCGGGCCGCCTCGGCCTTGGGCAGCGACAGCCGAAGCACGCCGTCTTTCATGGACGCGGCGATCTTGTCGCGGTCGATCTGCTCGGAGAGCTGAAACGTCCGGCGGTAATCGCCCGCCGCGTACTCCGAATACACCAGCTCGCCGCGGCCCGCGCCTTCCGACGAAAGCGTGCCCCGGATCGTCAGCGTGTCGTTCTCCAGGCGGATGTCCACGCCTTTTTCGTCCACGCCCGGCATGTCGGCCAGAACCGTGACCTCGTCCTTCGTCTCGTACACATCCACCGCGGGCACGAACATTTTCCGCGGGGCGGACGTTTCCGCCGCCGCCAACTCCGAGCCCCGGGTCGTCATTTCATTGGACATAACGTTTTCCTCCTTCCGAAAGTTATTGCCGATCCAGCGCCACGGCGATGCGCCGCGGCTTGTCCGCCTCGCGCCGGGGGAAAACCACCCGCAGCACGCCGTCCTTATAGGAAGCGCGCGCCTTGTCGGCGTCCACCCGAACGGGCAGCTCCAGGGTGCGGACGAACGTCCCCGCCGGCCGCTCCCGGCGGCTGAGGGCGCTTTCCTTGGGCGTCTCGACGGGGCGCGAAGCGCGCAAAGTCAGCGTGTGGCCTTCCACCGCCACGTCCAGGCTTTTGGAGTCGATCCCAGGCAGCTCCGCCGTCACCTCCAGCGCGTCCTCGTCCGCCCAAACGTTGAGCGGGGGATAAGGCTCGCTCTCGGGCGGAGAGAACATCTCGTCCCGGATACGGCTGATGGCCTCGAAGGGATCCCACACCTTTCCCACGTCCCATGCGGTTGCGATCATAGACAGTTCCTCCTTGCTTTATATTGGCACTCGCTCTGCACGAGTGCTATCTTACGCGCAAAAAAAACCGCGCTTCAGGCACGCTCAAAACGCTCCCCTTACCTTCATGCGCAGAATAACGCGAATGCCCGCGGCGTTCACTTTTTCCTTCATGAGCCGGCGCACGCGCTCCAGCGTGTCCATATCCTCCTCCGAATACAACCTTTGCCGGCCGCGGCTGCGGCCCGGAGAAACCAATTTTTGTTTTTCGATCCACCGCAGCGTCCATATGGGGATGCCGGCCAGCCGCGCCGCCGTGCCGATGTTGAACAGCGGGGTCCGCCGGGTGCGTTTGGCCTTCGGCCTCCGGTCGGCTTCGCTTTTCACGATATCAGCATATCCAAAAACATGCCGATTGTCAATAGGTTATCTAACATATTCTGTTATATATCCCAAGCGCCCCCGCCTTGCCTGCAATACAACAAACTTCCGGCCGTTGTGTTCCCGGGCGGCGGGTTTCAGGCCGCCTCGCGCCGGAGCGCCGGGCGCGCGCTGCGGCGGCCCAGCCACGCGGCCAGGACCGCGCCTGTTGCGACGCCCGCCGCCAGCCAGGAGCGCCGCAGAGTCAGCCACAGCCAGGGGCTGCAGGCCAGCGCGCGGCCGTCGAAGGCGCCGTGGGCTCCGTGGTCGCCGGGGACGGGCTCCCAGAGATTGTGGGGTCGGGCCGGGTCGGCGGGTTCCTCCGTTTGCTGGCTGTCGTAACCCATGCGGGCCAGATAGCGGTCCGCGAAACCGGGCGCCAGCTTGTTTCCGATGATGGCCCGCGTGGTGGGCCAGCCCACGTAAAGCTCGCGGCGCCGCCCGTGCGCGGCCCAGAAGATCGCCTGCGCCGCCACTTCGGGCTGGTAAATGTGCGGCACGGGCTGGGGTTCGTTGGGCAGGCGGCTTTTCACCCAGCCGAATTGCGGCGTGTTCACCGCGGGCAGGTGCACGGCCGTCAGCCGCACGCGGCTTCCGTCGTGGAGAAGCTCGCAGCGCAGGGAGTCCGTGAAGCCGTTGACGGCGTGCTTGGCGGCGCAGTAGGCGGATTGCAGGGGGATGCTGCGGTAGGACAAGGCCGATCCCACCTGCACGATGGCGCCGCGGTCGCGGGGGACCATGCGGCGGAGCGCCGCCAGAGTGCCGTGCACGTAGCCGAGGTAGGTGACCTCCGTGACGCGGCGGTACTCCTCCGGCCGCGTTTCCAAGACGGGCGAAAACACCGACGCCATGGCGTTGTTGACCCAAACATCCATCGGCCCGAAGGTTTCCTCTAGGGCGGCGGCGGCCGCTTCCACCTGGTCCGCGTCGGCCACGTCGGCCTGGCAGACCAAGGCGCGCCCGCCCAGCTCCTCCACCTCGCGCCGGGCCGCCTCCAAGCCGTCGCGCCCGCGGGCCAGCAGGCCGATCCGCGCGCCGCGGCGGGCGAAGGCCCGGGCCGTCGCCCGGCCGACGCCGGCCGAGGCGCCGGTGATCATCACCACCTGGGGACTTTTCATAAAACCTCCTCTTTGCAAGAAGACGGGCGCGGCCTTCAGGCCGGAGCCGTGTAGCGCCTTTCCACGGCCGCGCGGATGAGGGCGCGGGTTTCGCGGGCGCCGGCGCGCGCCCGTTTCTCCACGGCGGCCGTTTCCTCCGCCAGGTCCTCGTCCTTGATGACGCGCCGGAACCAGTTGGAGTAATCGCCGCGGCGCAGGTGGAAGAGCCACGTATCGTCGTCGATTCCGTCCATGAGCTGGACGAAGATCGTCATGTTCTGCGCCCGCAGGTTGAGCTTGCCGCGCGGGCCGCGGAAATAAAAGCTCAGGTCCGGACCCAGCTCGCCGACGGCATACTTGCGCTGGTGGCGCCGGTGCTCGCGGCGCGGCGGCGCGGCGCGGAACCGGAAAGGGGGCTCCGCGGAATCCGGGCGCCAGCCGACCGCTTCTCCGGGCTCCAGGGCCGCGGAGGACAGCGGCGGCGGCTCGCGCTTGAGAGCCTCCGCGAAGGAACGGAAGGCCTCGCCCGGGTCGCCGCCCACGGCCACGAAAATGTCCACCGCCGAAAGGACCGCGCGCGACACGCGGTCGGGATGGACCGTGATCATGAGGACCTCGCGGAATTCCTTCGGCAGGGTGAGGGCCGCCAGGTCCCGAGAGGCGGGCAGGAGGTGGTGCGTCTCGTCCAGGACGATCCAATGCGGCCGGCCCTTGCGCGCCCGGAACGACTGCAGGCGCGGAAGCAAATTTTCGAAATAGCGCGGCCGGTTCTCCAGGGGGATGCCCAGAAGGTTCACCACCGCGTTCTGGTCCGCCCTTTGCAGAAGCTCCAGAACTTCTTCGATGCCCGGCACGCGGTTCTTATCGCCCAGCACCACGGCGCCTTCCTGTTTCTCGTAATCGCCCTCGGGGTCGATGATGCAATATTGATAACGCCGCTCCGCCAGGCGCTCCAAAAAACCCTTGGCGAAGGTGGACTTGCCGCTGCCCGAGGCGCCGGCCACCAGCAGGTTGGGCCCGTATGGAGGAATGCGCACCTCGACGCCGTCGTCCCGCGCGCCCAGAAGCACCCGGTGGCGCGACAGGGGCGCCAGCCCCGCCAAGTCCTCGGCCAAGAGGCGCTCGACCAGCTCTTGAACGCCGTCGCCGCGGGCGCCCCGCGTCACCCAATCGGCCCGCTCTTTCAGCATGGGCAGGGCGTTGGCCACGGCCACGGCGCATTCGCACACGCGTAAAAAGGCGTGGTCGTTCTCCGCGTCGCCCACGCCCACGGTGTTGTGGGCCGACAATTCCAGCTCCCGCAAAGCCCGGCCCAAGCCCGTCGCCTTGTTCACGCCCGACGGGAGGATCATGACCGCGCCTTTGTTGAAGATCACCTGGAGCTCGAGGCCCGCCTCTTTAATGACGTCCATGACCGCGTTCTGATGCGGCTCCCAAGTGGCGGCGATCACGCGGCCGGCCTCCAGCGGGGAAACGCCGCGCGCGCGCAGGGCGCGCAGGAACTCCTCCGGCGGCCGCTCGCCCAAAAGGACCTGTTCCCGCGTCGCCGGGTTGTACACCACCGCGCCGTTCTCCACCACCAATCGGTCGAAAAGGGCCGGCGCCTGCGGAAAAACGTCCAGCAGGTCCTCCAGAACGCGGCCCGTCACCAGCAAGAGACGCCGCCCGGTGCCCTTCAGGCGCTCCAGGGCCGCCAGGGTGGCCGGGTCCACGCGCCCGTCGGAAGCCAAAGTGCCGTCGTAATCACACGCTAAGACATGGTAGCGCACGCGATATCCTTGAGCGAGGAATGGGAGGGAAGCTTCGGCCGGTGCGCGGTTCCCTTTTCCGGAGGGACGTATGCGGAGAAGGGATTAACAGTATTCTATCAAAAGAACCGCGCCTGAGAAAACAAACGGTTCGCCCCCTATTTAAATTTAATTAACACGACCCGAACAAAAGCAATTTTCTCCGTCGCACGGCGAATAAAAATAATTTTTTCTTAGCCCATTTGGAAATTTTGTCGCATAAGGCCTGGGTGAGTCCGTAAGGACCGAATGCCCGGGGGGGAGAATTCACCAAGATGAGGTGACCCACATGCTCAGGCCGTCTGTCCTTCCCACAAGCGCTCTTCTGGCTGTTTTTTCTTTCCTTCCCCTTCATGCCGCCTTCGACGTCCATTTGGACGGAGCGCGGTCCGCGGCCCTGGGGCGGACGTTCCTCTCGGCGGACGGAGAAGCCGGCGCCCTGTTCGGCCACCCCGCAGGCCTGGCGTCGGTGCCCGCTCCGGAAGTCTCCCTCATGTACGGAAAACCCTATCACGGACTCAAGAACGTCGGCCTCCAGCTCGGCCACGCCGCCGCCGCCGTCCCGCTGAAGGGCGGCGTCTTAGGGTTCGGCTATGCCCGCTTCCAGGTGGAGGGCTTGCTGGCCGAAGAGACCACAGCCGTGTCCTACGGCCGGTCCCTCGGAAAAAGCGTCCAGGCGGGCGTCACGGGCAAGCGCCTCTCCCACGGCTACGAGGCCGGCTCCGACGCCCTGGCGCAGGCGGACCCGGTGTTCAGGAACGGAACCTCCAAGAGCGCCTTCGCCTTCGACGCGGGGATCACGGCCTCGGCCGGGAAACATTTGCGCTTCGGCGCCGCGGGACGCAACCTCAACGAGCCGAACGTGGGTTTGGCGGGCGAGGACAAAGTGGAGCGTCAAGTCCAGGCGGGCGCGCAAGTGGACCTGGCTTCCCTGGGAATAAAAATTTCCGGCGACCTGCAGTTCCGCCGGACCGCGCCGGGCGCGCCCCCCTCGGGCCCGGCGCCGTTTTTCGGGGTGGAGAAAACGCTGTTGAAGGAAGGCTTGGCCCTGCGGGCCGGAGCGAACCGCGAGGAATTCACCGGCGGCTTCGGCCTGAAGTTGGGCGCCGTGGGTTTCGACTACGCCTTCCTTTTCAACAAGAACCTCAAAGAGGACAACGGCGGCTCCCACCGCCTCGGCCTCGCCTACCGGCTCGGCCGGAAGAAATAAGGAGAACATCATGAACCCCGACTTCTTTTCCAAACTCATGAGAACCATCCGCCGCGTTCCATGCTTGGCCGCCTTCATCCTGGGCGCCGCCTTCTTCGCTCCCGTTCAAGCCGGAAATCCCGGCGAGGTGCAGGAAGAGGGGACATTGGAAATCGCCATCGCCGAGGATTTTGAGAACCATATCAGCCGGACCGTATACATGATGAAGGCCCGGGACGGCAGACTTTTCACCCTGGACCTCGGCGACCGGATACCCAACGCCGCCGCCGGCAGCAAGATAAAAGTGCGCGGCAGAATCCGGAACGGCGTGATCACCGTCCCGCCGCACGATTCGGGGGGCTTCATGGTGACCGAACCTGCCTCCAGCCAGGAGAGCGGCAGCGCCGCGGAGACCACGGCTCTCACCACCAGGAAGGTCTTGGTCCTCATGTTGAATTTCACCAACGACCGGTCCGAGCCCTTCTCCATCGACATGGTCCGCAGGGCCTTCTTCACCAACGCGGATTCCTCGGATAACTTTTACAAGGAGCAATCGTTCGGGAAGGTGGGTCTCGCCGGCAAGTTGAACGCGGAGGGCGACATCTACGGGTGGTACAAAATCAACTCGGACAACACGGGCTGCAATATCCTCAGTTGGGTCTCCGCCGCCAATTCCGCGGCCGACGCCGCCGGGGTAAACCGGACCGGCTACGGCAGCGTTGTTTATATGTGGCCCCGTACGGGGTGCAGTTTCAGCGGAATGGCCGGGATAGGATCGAACTGGGTTTACCTCAATCCCCCGACGACCTCCACCGAAAAGTCCCTGTCCGCCTTGCTCACCCACGAAGTGGGCCACAACTTCGGAGCCTGGCACGCCTCGGCCTACGAATGCACCGAGAACGGGTCCAAGGTCGCGTACAGCAACCCCGGCAATTGCTCATACGGCGGAACCAGCAAGTACATCCAGGGTTATAACTTGGAATACGGAGACAGGGCCATGATGGGAGGCGGATACTATCACATGAACGCCTACCACAAGTGGGCCTTGGGCTATATTCCGACGAGCAACATCCTCACATGGTCTTCGGACGGAGATTATATCCTGGCCCCTCTTGAAAAGGCATCCAACGGCCTGCAGGTCATACGCATCCCGTCCGGCGGCCAGTATATCTATGTCGAACACCGTCAGGCCTACGGCTTCGACTCCACCAGCCCCTTGAAAGACGGCGTCAGCCTCCGCTTCGGGGGTCCCGTAGACAGCAGCAACAACAACAGGCCGAAGCTCATCGATACCAGGCCGGAAACCGCAGCTTTCACCGACGCCGCTCTTGGCGTGGGAAAAACCTTCCACAACAAAATCGACAACTTTTACGTTCAAGTGCTCGATATTTCCGCCTCCGGCGCCACCGTGCGCATAAAACGCGGCGCGCCGCCCGCGGGGGACACTACGCCGCCCACGATCAGTTCCGTGGCCGCCGGAAGCATCAGCTCCTCCGGCGCCACCATCACCTGGTCCACCAACGAGGCTTCCGACTCCCAAGTCGAATACGGCCTCACCACGTCCTACGGATCGGTTACGTCACTCAATACAGCCATGGTCACGTCCCACTCCGCTGCCCTGTCCGGGCTGCAGGCGGGCAAGACCTACAACTACCGCGTGAAATCCAAAGACGCCGCCGGCAACCTGGCCGTCTCCGGCAACTTCACCTTCACCACCTCCGGCGCAACCGCGGACACCACGGCGCCGACCATCAGTTCCGTGGCGGCAGGCAGCATCACGTCCAACAGCGCGACGATCACCTGGACGACCAACGAAGCGTCCGACTCCCAGGTGCAGTACGGCACCACCACGGCCTACGGTTCCGCCACAGCCATCAACACGTCCATGGTCACCGCCCATTCCATGGCCCTCTCGGGCCTGCAGGCGGGCAAGACCTACAACTACCGCGTGAAGTCCAGGGACGCGGCCGGCAACCTGGCCACCTCGGGGAACTTCACCTTCACCACAACGGGCGGCACGGCGGACACCACACCGCCCGCCATCAGCGCGGTCTCGGCCGGGAGCCTCACCTCCAACAGCGCCGCGATTAAGTGGACGACCAACGAGGCCTCCAATTCCCAGGTGCAGTACGGGACGACCACGGCCTACGGTTCGGCCACCGCCATCAACACGTCCATGGTCACGGCGCATTCCATGAACCTGACCGGCCTTTTGGCGGGCAAGACCTACAACTACCGGGTGAAGTCCAGGGACGCGGCCGGCAACCTGGCCGTCTCCGGCAACTTCACCTTCGCCACCCCGGCGACCACGCCGCCGCCGGCCGCGCCCGCCAGCCTCACGGCCTATCCCAGCCAGGTCGACGGCATCGACCTGGGCTGGACGGACAATTCCACCAACGAGAGCGGCTTCAAGATCGAGCGCAAGGCCTACGGAACCACGGCTTACGCCCAGATCGCCACGACGGGGGTTAACATCAGGACCTACCGCGACACCGCCGCCGTCCCGGGCGCCGTCTATTATTACCGGGTGCGGGCCTATAATTCCGGCGGCAACTCGGCCTATTCCAATGAGGCCCTCACCCGTGGCTATATGGCCAAGGGAGTCGGGGCGGGGATGAGCTCGGAGAAGTTCCTATCTCCCGGCTTGGCGGACGGGATCAACGACGTCGCCCTGTTCGGGCCGGAGGCCCGGGAGGTCGCGATCCTGGACGTCAACGGCCGGGAAGTGTTCCGGGCGGCGTCCGACGGGATCAGGCCCATCGTGTGGGATTGCCGCGGCAACGACGGCCTCGTGCCCTCCGGAGCCTACATCGCCAAGATCACGGACGAAGACGGCGGCACCAGCTATCAAACGTTGGCGGTGGTGAAGTAAAGATTTTCACGCCGAATCCGGCTTCCTAAACTTGCGCCCCCGCGCGCGCCGCCGCCACGTCGCGGCGCGCGCGGCGCGGTCGGAAAAGCCCGCCGCACATTCCGCGCCCGGACCGCTCTCCCTTGGGCGCTTCGAAAGACCTATAATATAAGAACCCCTCTCCTCCCCCCACCCATCTCCCGGAGGTGCCCTATGCGCGCCCTTTGGACCGGAAGCATCGGCTTCGGCCTCGTGAACATCCCCGTGCGTCTTTACACAGCCATCGAGCCTCAGAGCCTGGACTTGGACATGCTTCACAAAAAGGATCTCTCGCCCGTGCGCTTCGCCCGCGTCTGCCGCGAGGACGGACGCGAGGTGCCCTGGGAGGATATCGTCAAGGGCTATCAGGTGCGCAAGGGCGATTACATCGTTCTCAACGAAGAAGACTTCAAGAAGGCGGACGCGCGCAAGACGGGCTCCATCGAAATCCTTCAGTTCTGCCGCGAGCAGGAGATCGAAACCCATTATTTTGAGAAGCCGTATTATTTGGAGCCCGAGAAGGGCGGCCAGCGGGCTTACGCCCTCTTGCGGGAAGCCCTGCGGCGATCGGGCAAGGCCGGCGTGGCCAAGTTCGTGCTGAGAAACCGCGAGCACCTGGCCGTGCTGAAGCCCGAGGACGATGTTCTGGTGCTGAACACCCTGCGGTTCCAAAGCGAGATCCGCGCCCCCGACCTGAACCTGCCCGCCCGCGCGCCGGCCAAGGGCAAAGAGCTGGATATGGCCCTGAAACTCATCGAACAGCTCACGGAGCCTTTCCGCCCCGAAGATTACCGCGACACCTACACCGACAAGCTCAAAAAAATCATCGAGGAAAAATCCAAGGGCCGCACGCCCGCCGCGAAGGGCGAGGAGCCCGCGCCGACGCGTGTGCCCGATTTGATGGCCGCCCTGCGGGCGAGTTTGGAGAGGGAAAAGGAGAAAGTGTGAGAGCTGTTTTAAAGGCACGTCGCCGGGTCCCGGCCCGGCGGCCGGCCTACTTTTCTCTTGCTTGTCCAAGAGAAAAGTAGGCAAAAGAGAAGACACCCCAGGTGGCTTGCGCTCGGCGTTTTCGCGGCGGCCCTCCACTCAGGCCCCTCAACAGCCTATCGGGGCCATCGAGTCGGGCCTCCCTCTCCGCGAAAACGCCATGCTCATATCGCCACATGGGGCCCCTGTAAGTCAAAGACTTAGAAACTTGACCCTCTTCAGGAGGGTTTGTGTTTGATTTGTCGTCGGGCATCCGTGTGGCCCGCTACGTAAAACGAAATCCAAGGCAGGGCTTCGTTGACTTGCTCCCCCCTCAAGCCGTCTATGAGGGAGGCGATTTTCGGGAAGGGAAGCCCGAAGTGTTTGAGGACCCCGGGGCGGGGTCCGAGTTCTTCGGGCTGCCGAAAATGGCCGACCGAATGGCGACCGGGGGCGCATTTTCTTTCCCCTATTTCTTTTGGGCGTGCAAAAGAAATAGGGCCGGGTCCAGGGCGGAGCGCCTGGGACGTTGCCTTGGATTTCTGATTAAGGGAACACATGGCCCTCGAAGAATACAGACGGAAACGTAAATTCGACAAAACCCCCGAACCGGAGGGAAAGAAAGAAAAAACCCCCGCCGCGCTCCGCTTCGTCGTGCAAAAACACCGGGCCTCCCGCCTCCACTACGATTTCCGCCTGGAGATGGAAGGCGTGCTGAAGAGTTGGGCCGTGCCCAAAGGCCCCTCCCTGGACCCGCGGGACAAGCGCCTGGCCATGATGACCGAGGATCATCCCCTGGAATACCGGACCTTCGAGGGCGTGATCCCCGAGGGAAATTACGGGGCGGGCGCGGTCATGGTTTGGGATGAAGGGTCCTACAGGCCGGCGGTCGTCGGCGCGGCGGAAGGCGGGGAAAAAACTCTCCTCCGCGGACTGCGCGCCGGCCGCCTGAGCTTCGTCTTGGACGGCCGCAAACTGCGGGGGGAATGGTCCCTGGTCAAGATGAAGGACGGGGGCGAGAACGCCTGGCTCCTTATGAAAAAAGCGGACGGGTTCGCGTCTCGTGAGGACGTGCGGGAGCAGGACCGATCCGCCGCCACCGGCCGCGGCCTGGACGAGATCACCCGCGGCGGCAAGGTTTGGCTCTCCAACCGCAAGGCGCGAGCCTCTTCCTCCTCCGCCGAGCCGGCGAAGCTCGATCTTTCCGATGCGCCCCGCGCGCCCAGGCCCCGGAGCCTCAAGCCCATGCTGGCCACCCTGGCCGACGAACCCTTCGACCGGCGCGGCTGGATTTTCGAGATCAAATGGGACGGCTACCGCGCCCTGGCCGAGGCGGATGAAACCGGCGTCCGGCTGTATTCCCGCAACGACCTGTCCTTCACCGAACGCTTCGCCCCCGTGGCGGAGGCTCTGCGCGGCCTGGGCCGAGCCGCGGTCATCGACGGAGAAATCACCGCCCAGGACGACCAGGGCCGCGCTTCCTTTCAATCCCTCCAGAACTATCAAAAAACGGGCCAAGGCCGGCTGGTCTATTGTGCGTTCGACATCCTCTGGCTCGACGGCCGCGATCTCCGCGGTCTGCCCCTCCTGCGGCGCAAGGAGATCTTGTCCAAGGTCCTGCCGGCCGATCCCCGGCTGGCCTTCAGCGAGCATATTGAAGAGCGGGGAACCGACTTCCTTCGGGCCGCCGCGGCCCGGGGCCTGGAAGGCGTCATGGCCAAGGACGCCCACAGCCCCTACCGGGCCGGCGTCCGCAGCCGGGAATGGCTCAAGCTGAAAACGGCTCATCGCCAGGAAGCGGTCATCGGCGGCTACACCGAGCCCCGCGGCGTCCGCCGCCACCTGGGCGCGCTGATCCTCGGCGTTTACGACGAGGCGGGCGGGCTGGCCTACATCGGCCACGCTGGCGGCGGGTTCACGGACCGGGGGTTGGCGGAGATGAGGAAAAGGCTGGAGGGTCTGGAGCGGCCCTCCTCACCGTTCGCCCGGCCGCCCAAAACCAACGCTCCCGCCCGCTGGGTGGAGCCGCGCCTGGTGGCGGAGGTGGCCTTCCAGGAATGGACCGGCGACGGCCGCCTGCGCATGCCCATCTTCCTCGGCTTGCGGGAGGACAAGCGGCCCGAAGATGTGCGCCGGGAGGCGCCGGAAAAAAAGGAGGAGAGCACGGCTCCCCGGAAAAAACAGCGCCGGTCCGGCGAAGGAAAAAAGGCCCGCGCCGCCGGACGCTTTTTCGGAAAAACCCCGTCCCGCCCCGCCTCCGGCGACAAAGAGCTCGCCGCCGGCCGGCACCGCGTAAAACTGACGCACCCCGACAAAGTGTGGTGGCCCGACGAAAAATACACCAAAAGCGACGTGGCCGAACACTACCGCGCCGTGGCGCCGCTCCTGCTCCCCTACCTCAAGGACCGGCCCCAGTCGCTCCACCGCCATCCCGACGGCATCGCGGGGGAAAGTTTCTACCAAAAAAATTTCGACCGCGCCCTGCCGCCCTGGGTGGCCACCGCCGACGTCCGCTCCGAATCCGAGAACCGCAACCTGCACTACATGCTCTGCCAGAACGAGGCCACCCTGCTCTACATGGTGAACCTGGGCTGCATCGAGATCAACCCCTGGAACTCCCGCGTGGGCGGCCTGGACCGCCCCGACTATTTCGTCGTGGACCTGGACCCGGAGGACGTCCCTTTCGAAAAGGTGATCGAGACGGCGCTGGTCGTGCGCGATGTTTTGCGCCAGGCCGGCGCCGACGGCCACTGCAAGACCTCCGGCGGGCGCGGGCTCCACATCTTCGTCCCCCTGGGCGCCCGCTACACCTACGACCAGGCCCGGGTGTTCTCCGAGATCGTCGTGAACCTTGTTCACCGGCGCTTGCCCGCGCTCACCAGCCTGGAGCGCAGCCCCCTCAAGCGGCAGAAAAAAGTCTATCTGGATTTCCTGCAAAACCGCCGCGGTCAAACGGTGGCGGCGGCCTACTCCGTGCGGCCCAAACCCGGCGCGCCCGTCTCGACGCCCCTGCGCTGGAGCGAGGTCAAGCCGGGGCTGGACCCCCGCGCCTTCAACCTCAGGACCATGGGCCGGCGCCTGGCCCGCGTGGGCGACCTGTGGAAACCCGTCCTGGGCCCCGGCATTCCCATGGAGGACTGCCTCCGCCGCTGGGAATCCCTCCTGAAAAAATAACCCGCCCTTCCGCCCGCCGTCCCGGGCGGCGGCCGTTCCAAAACGAAAAAGCCGGCGGCCCCGAAGGACCGCCGGCTTTCGCGAAGGAGCGCCTGAAGGCGCCTGTTATTGAGCGGTGGTTCCCGGAATGGTGTCCGTGCCGGTTCCGGTGTCGGTGCCGGTGGAATCCGGATAGCCCAGATCATCGTCGTCCAGGTCCGAATCCGTGCCGATGGAGCCCGGAGCGGTGCCGGTGGACGGGACAACGTCGGTGTCGTCCATGTCGGCGCCGTCGAGGTCCGAGTCATCCATGTCGGTGTCCGTGGCGCCGGGAACGGTGCCGGTGGACGGAACCACCTCATCGTCGTTCAGGTCGGCGTCGTCCAGGTCCGCGTCGTCATGGTCCATGCCCGTGTCCGACGGGCTGGAGCCCAGGGCGGGGTCCGCCGCCGTGTCGGAGCGGGACTCGTTATTCCCTTCCGGGGCGCGGCCGCGGGCGCTCAGGCTCAAGGGCGTTCCCACCAACAGGGCCAGAAGGGCCAACAGCGAGAGTTTCATCGTTCGCATAGGTACTCCTTTCGATTTTGGGATTCCCCGCCGAGAGGGGAAGCTGGCTGTGGAGGCGGGAAACAAAAAACGCGAGACCGGGGAACCGATCTCACGTTGGACGTGTCAATCTGAAGGAAGGCTTATGGACGCCGGTCGGCGTGTCCTTCATTCTAGCAATTTTCCCCACGCTTGGGCAATCTTGTCTTCAACAGGGGGAAATACTATATTTTCAACATCCGAGGCCGAAGGACGAACGCCTTGTCTCACCCCGAATTTTCCGGCGGATCGGCCCCGCCATCAATTTAGAGGAGGACTTTTCCATGAACGCCCGTTCCCTGTTCCGCACCGCCGGTTCCGCGCCGATTTTAGCCGCCCTGCTTCTGGCCGCCTGCGCCAAGGCGCCCACCCAGGAAGTGGCCGACGCCGAGACCGCCGTGAACACCGCCATTCAAGCCGGCGCCGAGGAATTCGCCTCGGAAAGTTTGGAGGCGGCCCAGGAATCCCTGGCCGACGCCAAGGCCAAGGTCGAAAGCAAGGATTACACCGGCGCCAGAATGGCCGCCGTTGAAGCCAAGGCCAAGGCCGACGCCGCCGCCGCGGCCGTGGAAGCCGGCCGCGAAGCCGCCAAGGAAGAGGCCGACCGCAAGATGGGCATCCTGAAGCCCGAGGTGGAAGCGGCCGCCGCCAAGGCGGACGCCCTGAAGGGCGGAGATGCGGAAAAGCTTAAAGCCGACGCCGCCGCCATCAAGGAGCAGTGGGCCGCCGCGCAGGCGGATTACGAAGCCGGCTCCTACCGGGCGGCCTCCGACAAGCTCGACGCCCTGCAGCCTGCCGTGGACGAGCTGAAATCCGCCGCCGAGGAGGCCGCCAAAAAGGCGGCCCCCGCCAAAAAGAAGAAGAAATAGCTTTCGCTTTCCCGGAAGCGGCCCGGCATCCCGTCGGGCCGTTTCTTTTTCGGGAACCGCGCCCGCCGGCGGGCGTTGCAGAGTGAACGCCGGCGCGCTCCGCTGAATCCGACGGGCGCGTTGCCCGACCCGCGGTCCCTGCGGACCGAACCCCGGCTTCCCCTGGCTCCCGGAACGGCGGCCGCTGAAAGGTCTTCATGGAAACCCGCAACCTCGTCATCATCGGCTCCGGCCCCGCCGGCTACACCGCCGCCATCTACGCGGCCCGCGCGAATCTGTTGCCGCTGGTCATCGGCGGGTTCATGATGGGCGGCCAATCCGGCGGCCAGCTCATGATCACCACCGACGTTGAAAACTATCCCGGCTTTCCCGAAGGCATCAAAGGGCCCGAACTGATGGCCAAGTTCCGCGCCCAAGCCGAGCGCTTCGGAACTGAGGTCTGGGACAAGGACGTCGCCAAGGTGGATTTCTCCAAGCGGCCCTTCGTGGTAAGCACCGACGAAAATCAGGTGGCGGCCCAGGCCGTCATCATCGCCACCGGCGCCGCCGCCCGCCGCCTGAACAGCCCGGCCGAAGAGCGTTTTTGGAACAAAGGCATCTCCGCCTGCGCCACCTGCGACGGTTCCCTGCCCATCTTCCGCGACAAGCCCATCGCCGTCATCGGCGGCGGCGACACGGCCATGGAGGAGGCCCTCTACCTCACGCGCTTCGGCTCCAAAATCACCATCATCCACCGGCGGGACGATTTCCGCGCCTCCGACATCATGCTGGAGCGCGCCCGCAAGCACCCCAAGATCGCCTGGAAGACCAGCGCCGTTTTGGAGGACACCGCGGGGGACAAACTTTTGCAGTCCCTGAAAGTGAAGGATCTGAAAAGCGGCGCCGTGGAAACTCTGCCGGCCAACGGCCTGTTCCTGGCCATAGGCCACGAGCCCAACACGGGCGTGTTCAAGGGCCAGATCGACCTGGACGAGGCGGGCTACATCAAGACCGACGGCGACGCCCGCACCAACGTGCCAGGCGTCTTCGCCGCCGGCGACTGCGTGGACCACGTTTACCGCCAGGCGGTGACCGCCGCCGGGCAGGGCTGCATGGCCGCCCTTCAGGCCGAGCGGTTCCTGGAGGCGGAGCAGAAATAACGGGCCTTGAAAAACCCGACAAAATTGGTATACTTTAAAGACGACGTTTTCCGAGGAGATAACCCATGTTGACGCTGACCGAATCGGCCGTTAAAAAAGTCCGGGAGTTTTACGCCGGGGATTCCTCCCTGCAAGGCAAAGCCCTCCGCGTTTTTGTGGAGAAGGGCGGCTGTTCCAGCTTTCAATACGGTTTCGCCTTCGACGAGAAGAAAGAGGGCGACATCGAGGTCCCCGTGGACGGCCTGCAGGTGGTGGTGGATTCCCAAAGCTCCTCCATGCTGAGCGGTTCCACCATTGATTACAAGGAAGATTTTTCCGGCTCCGGCTTCGCCATTTCCAACCCCAACGCCAAGCAGTCCTGCGGGTGCGGGAAATCTTTCGAAGCCTAAGGGGAAAGCCGAGCTAAAGCCGGCCTGCAAAAATTCGCGCCGCTTTTTTCCGAGTGCAGCGCGCCCAACGCTTCCTTGTCCCGTTGTCATTGCGAGGAGCGTTGTTTGCGACGAAGCAATCCCCGTTTTCAGCGCACGAGGATGGTCTTGGCGCCGGTGAAACCTGGGATTGCTTCGCTTTCGCTCGCAATGACAACGGGACAAATCAAGGGACTTAAGACGCGCCGAACTCGGAACGAGATTTCAGATTTCGATCCGACGGCATCGGCCGAGGCGAGCGGACTCCGCCGGCGGTGTGAGCCGAGGCCCGCTGAAGGGGCAGGCCGAAAGCTGAAATGACAGCTTGAAGGCAATCTGAAAGATGAGTTCTATACCCTTATGACAAACGCCGCCGCCATCATCACCGTCACCGACCGCGCCGTCCGCAAGGCCAAAGACCTTTTGGCTCAAAAGGGACTGCCCGGCGGCGCCATCCGCGTCAAGGTCCTGGCCGGGGGCTGTTCCGGCATGTCCTACGACCTTCAACCCACCGCCGAGCCGCCCCAAAAGGGCGACGTGCCCGTGGAGTTCGACGGCCTTAAAGTGTATCTCGACTCCAAAAGCCTGCTTTACCTGGCCGGCACCGAGTTGGACTACATCAGCTCCCTCATGAGCCAGAAGTTCGTCTTTAAAAACCCCCAAGCCAAATCCAGTTGCTCCTGCGGAGAGTCCTTCACGGTATAACGGCGTAACGGCTTCAATCCCAACTTGTTTCCCGCCTTCCTTAAGTAAACCCGCCCTTCTCGAGAGCCCCAAATACGGCCAGAAAAATATGTCCGTACCCACCACTTTATTTACAAAAGATTTACAAAAAATTAAGGCCATTTTCTCGTTCGTACAGCCATAATCATATACAAGTAACGACGTTAACCAATGTAGCTCAAGGACGAGCGCATGCCCCACGAAAGGCAAAAAATCCGGCCTCCCTCCCGCCTGGCCCTTCCCCTGGCCGTGGTTTATTTCCTCACCAACGTTGCCTCCGCTTACGCCGTTGAAGCGAACTTTTGGTCCGAACGCCGCCGCGCCACGGAAAAACTGAAGAACCGGCCTTCCCTGGCGGAGGCGCTGCCTGCCATGGAGGCGGGCGCCGCCAAATCCGGCCGTCTCTCCAGCGAACAGCATCAGCTCCTCGCCCAACTGCCCCGGGCGGCCCAGCTGGATTTCGGCGTCGCTGAAAACCGACCGCTGGCCACCGCGGTTTCCGAACGGTCCCGCCCGGTCCGCGCCCAGGCGTCGGCCGCTTTCAAAGCCGGCTCGCCCGGATCGGAGGACTGGCTGTCCCAATTGATCCTTCCTTTCGGTTCCCTGCGGGAGGTCCACCTGTCGCCGGCGCCCGGCGCGCCCTTCATCATCCACATCCAGGACGCCCACGGCATCGAAGAGGCGCAGAAGAACATGGCCGCCATGATCCAGCGTCTCCGGGCGGCCCGCGGCTTGAACTTGGTGGGCCTGGAGGGCGCGGCCGGCGGGTTCGATTTGGCGCCTTACCGGGATTTCCCCGATCCCGCCGTCACGAAAGACATCGCGGATTATTTCCTAAAGGAGGGTTACCTCGGCGGGCCCGAGCACGCGGCCCTCACGGCGGAATCGCCGCCGCTTCTCTGGGGCGCCGAGGATTTGTCGCTTTACGAAAGCAACATCCAGGCCTTCCGGGATTCCCTCAAGAACAAACCCGCCGTCCATGAGGCGCTGACGGGCCTGGATCGCCGGGCGGCCGCGTTGAAAGAAAAAATTTATTCTCCCTCCCTCAAGGAGTTCGACCGCCGCTACGCCGCCTACAAAAGCCGCCGGGAAGGCCTGGCCCCTTACGTCCGCTACCTCATGTCCCGGCCCGTCTCCGCCGGCGGCTACCCCAACCTCCGCCTCCTGGTCAACGCGCTGGATTGGGAAGACAGCCTGGACTTCAAAGCCGTGGAAAAGGAGCGGCTCCGCCTGGTGGAGACGCTGGCCGAAAATCTGTCCCAAGACCAGTTGGCCGACTTGGTGCGGCAAAGCCTTCAATACCGCCTGGGCCAGATGACCTACGGCGGCTACCATCGCTATTTGCGCGGCCTGTGCCGGGCCGGCGGCGTGGCCTTGGAGAATTTCGGGCCGCTCAATTCCTACATCAACTACGTCCTGCTGGCCGAGCGCATCAACCGCAACGACCTTTTGATGGAGCTGGCCGAGCTGGAGCGCTCCGCCCAGGACGCCCTCGCCCTTCGGCCGGATCAAAAGCGCCTGGTGGCCGCCGCGCGGAGCCTCCTGCTCCTGGAAAAACTCACCGGCCACAACATGACGCCGCCCGATTGGCTTTACTACGAGCAAAATAGGAACACGATCCTTCGCGTCGCGGAGGAAATCCGATTTTTAGAGGGGCAAGGGGCGAGGAGCGATGGGTTGGCAGGCAAAAATCCAACATCCGCCCCTGCCGTCATTGCGAGGAGCGCAGCGACGAAGCAATCTCCTTCTTCCCTCGCCCCTCGCTCCCCACCCCGGATCAGCGCCTCTGGCGCCCCAGGTGCCGGAAGCTCTGCGAACGGCCTCACCCCTGAATTGCTCGCGCCCTTCGAAGAATTCTGCCTCTACGCCGTGCGGCGCAACAACGCCCTGGTGGACAACCTGCTGGCCAAAATGAAAGCCGACAAAACCTCCTCCGCCGTCCTGGTGGCCGGAGGCTTCCACACCGACGGCCTCACCCAGGTCCTCCGCCGCCAGAACGCCTCCTACGTGGTGGTCACGCCCAAGATCACCGAGGTCCCCAAAGACCACAACTACCTCGACGTCTTCGCCCGCGACCCCCTGCCGCTGGAGCAATTGTTCTCGGGCGACAAGATATATATGGTGCGCCCGCCGGCCACGGCGCCCAGCACGCCGGCGGTCTCGGGCGGAACCTTCGCCGAGGGCGCGCGCCAGCGCCGCGCCCTTTGGACCGGCCTCCAAACCGTGCTTCAGGGCCTGCGCCCGGCGTTTGAATTCATCACCGGATACATGGTGGAACGCCTGCCGGACGCGGAGACCTCCCGCAACGCCCGGCTTGCCGACTTAAGGAATGATGGCCGCAGCCCCAAAGTGCGGATTGTAGGCTCACAAAGCGTGGTTTTCTACGAGACGAAAACCACATGGATGGCCGGGCTCTGGCGGCTGCTCCGGGAAAAAATCTTGGCGGAGAACGCCGGCGCCACAGGAGCATCGAAAGTGTTGGAAGCGGGAACCCAATGGGCCGGATCGGCCCAGGCGGCCACGGGCAGGTTCCTGTCCGGGATATCCCATGGGATCAGAAGCCGCCGCGCCCTGCGAGTCGCCGCCGCCCTCCTGCTCACGGCGGCCGTCGTGGTGGCCGTGCCGGCGGCGGAAGAGCAGGTCTTTCGAGCCTGGGCCTTGGGCTCCAGCCCGGATCTCCTGCGAGCGGCCGGCATCGGCTTGGGAGCGTTCTCGGCGCTCCATGTCCTAATAAGTTGGGCTCGACTTCGGGTCAAGGCGAACAGGGCCGCCCAGCCTCCTCCCCGCCTGTTCAGTCTGCCCGCGGTTAAGGAATTCGGTCTTTATCTCATACCCGCCGCCCTGTTCACGGGAGCCTACCTCGCCGCCGCCGCCGTTCCCATCCTTCCCCTCTCGCCTCTTGTTACAGCCGCTCTCGCGCACGGCTTCTACAACGCCGTCTACCTGGGCCTCCAGGCCGCCGGTCGCCTTCCGTCCTGGATGCGGCTGGCCTCCCTTCCCGGTTTGGCGCCGGATTCCCTCGGAAAGAATTGGGTGCGAAGGAACACGCCGGCTTTGGCTGGAAAGAACATCCTGGAAGTCACCATGGAAATGGCCCTCAGCGAAGACGTTTTGAAAGAGTTGGAACGGCTGGCGGCCGAGGGCGGATTGACGGACGCCAATGTCCGGGCCGCGGCCATGGCCACCACGGTGGGAGGCATCGGGCCTCTGCTGAAGGAACGCATCATCGCCCAATCCCGCCTGGGGGCCGGCGTGACCGGCGTGTCCTTGCTCTATGACAATGTGTGGGTGCAACGCGTGCAGCAGGACGGCTCTCTCAAGTTGGAAAAGGTGCCGGTGGGGAATATTTTAAGGCGGGTTTTGGACCCGGCCGGCGAGGTGTCCGTGGAAATGTACGATGGAAGCACCGTCCAGGTCAAGGTGTGGAAAGCCCCCGAGGCCAGCTTCGGCGAAGCGGATGTCTATTTCCTCGACGCCCCGGAAATTTCGGACGTCGTGTATCCGGGAAAAGCCGACGCTCCGCCGGGCGCGAACGCGGAAGCCTGGGAGAAAGAGGCGCGGTTCAAGCAAAGCTGGCTGGCCGGCCGGGGGGCTTTGGCTCTCATGAAGCGGGAAAACAAAGTCCCCGACGTGGCGGTGATCAGCGAGGCGCCGGCCATGTACGTGCATCACCGCATGTTCCAAGACCGGTTTTCCACCGACACCTTCTTTGATGGAACCCGCTATGTGTTCAACGATCACACCCCGCTGGATTACGCCCACCCCAAATGGACCCTGGAGGAGGCGCAACGCTTGCGGGTGGACCCCCGCTATTACGAGAACATGCCCGTCCGAGACGGCAAGACGGGCCTGATAGACACCACCGCCGTCATCATCAACGCCGCGGAAGGCGTCTTCGGCGTGGCGGAGAAACACGGCCGCGTGATGCGCGCCATGCCGCTCCTCCGCCAGTTCGCCGCCAAAATCCGGCACGTCACCAACGGGGTCAGCGCCCTTTATTGGCCGCACGCGCGCTTTTTGGACGGCGGCCCGGCCGGGAAGACGGATGAGGAATTGGTTCAAGCCAAAGACTCCATCAAGCAGGAAGAGGTCTCCTGGCTGGCCGAGCGGCTGGCGCGGGAAAACGAAACGGACAGAGCGTTCTGGATGAATTGGAAAGCGAGCGTTCTTGCCGAAGGGAATTCCATCAGCCTTTGGACGCGCCGCATCGTGTGGTACAAGAGGGCCGAGCGCGTGCCTGATATTTTGGAAAACAAAAGGCAAACCGATCGGCTCAAAAGTTTGGCCGACCAATTAGACGATGTGGACCTTAAGGAGGAATTCTTAAAAACCGGAATCGTACAGATCATAGGCGGCAGAATCCATCAAGACGATTCTTACGGTATGGAACAGTACCGCCGCATTCAGGACGCCATCCGGCAGGACTCGAGGCTGAAGGGGCGGGTCATCTTCTTTACGGACTACAACATCTTGGAAGCCCGGCGGCTCATGCGAATGGCCGATATCGCCGTCATGCTCGCCGACGATCCTCGGGAAGCTTCGGCCACCGGCTTTCAAAAGGCCCAAATGAACGGCGCGCTGATCATCGCCAGCAACGACGGGGCCGTGCCGGAATCCGTCGTCTTTGATGACGGAACCAACGAGGACGAGGCCAACGGCGTCGAAGTGCCCTACGGCGAAGTGGAAGTGGGCGGCGGCGAAGTCCTGCGCACGCCCACGGCCCAGGGCCTGCTGGCCGCGTATGTGCGGTCGGCCGAGATACTCAGAGATCCCGCCCGCCGCGCGAAAATTATCCGCAACGCGCTTAACCAAACCACCCAAGTCGGCGTTGAAAGAACGTCCCAGGATATGCTCCGTCTCCTGGAGGACGTCGTCAAAGATCCCCGCCGGGACGACGTGGCGGAAATCGAGGCCAGGATCGCGGACCCATTTTCCATGCTGAAAAGGTACGTGGGCGGCGACGTCCGCGAAGAACGGTATTTGTTGAACCCCCGCGTCCGCGAAGCTTTGGCCGAGCATTTAAGCACCCACCCTGACTTGGCCCGGCCCGTAACCGGGCAGGGCGACAATCCTCGCGTGCGATTCTTCCGGGTTAAATTAGGAGGCGAATGGCTCTTGGTGGCCGTGGACACGGGCCAGGCCGGCCCCACTCCCGGACGCGACGGACCGAAAATTTTTCAGAATGTCGTTGATGAAGAAGCCATGCGCGTGCTGTTGGGCCCCAAAGCCAGGAGCGGTCATTATGAAGCGTGGGACGCGGGTCCGCAATCCGTTCCGTATCCGACCTCCGAAGGCCGGGATTCCTATCGGGGCGCCGAACTATTGGGCCAGGGCTTGATTTGGCGTCCCGGCGGATTGACGGTGGGGGTGGGGTACCCTCATGTTCAAGCCCTTCGCTTTAAGCGGGTGGAGGAACCCGCGCCCGCGGAAAGCCGGGCGCCGCCCGCGCCGGCCGGCGGCGTGTTCCCTGGACTTACCGTCGCCGTCAGCCTGCGTGATGCGGGAGCCGTGCGGTTGGCGGACGGGACCGTAGGCCATCGCCGTGCGTTGACGCGGCTGAAAGACCTCCTGCCGCGGCTGTCATCCCTGGGCGTTCGGCGAATTTACGCTTACGGCCCCTACGCTACGGACCCGATTTCCAAAGAAGTCCACAGGCAAATGGATCGGGGCGACCACCTCATCGTTTCCCCAGCGGGCCGTGTGGCGGTGTTGGTGGGCGATTACAAAGGCAAGACCCAGGAGGTCAACGGGACGCTGTTAGCCGACGCCCCGAACCTGTTCGCGCCCTTGTCTCCCGACGTCATCAGTCCGGATTTGGCGGAAAATGCCGCTAGGGCGGAACAGGAATTCGTCAACGCGGTGCGGGCCGCGCACGATCAAAGAATCGACTTCATCACCGACCTGATCCCGCGCCTGGGCCCCAGCGCCGTCACGGCCGACAACTACAGGTGGACCATTTATCGCGAATTGAACGACGAGGAGCGAGTCTTGTTCACGGCCGGGGACGGCGAAACGCCGGGTCAAGCGGAGAAAAGAGCCCTCGAGCAACTGCTCAAAGCCAACCGGCGTTACGCGGCCATCAAAATCACGGAGAACGGCCAATCCCGGTGGATACTGGTTTTGCATGAGAGCAACGGGCCCCATGTGATTCATAAAGACCAGGTGGCGCTGAATCCGTTTTTGCCCGAGGTCCGACAGTTCTTCATAGACGCTCTGAAAAAGCATGTGGACCGCGGCGTGGACGGGGTGCGCGTGGATCTGGCCCACACCTGGCTCCGTGAGCATTTCCTGGCCTGGCTGGGCGGCGTGGAACTCCCGTCCCATCAGCGCGATATTTACGAGGGCGTCGAGCCCTGGAAGGAAATTTTTGCCGAAGTAAAAAAATACGCTCAATCGAAAGACCGAACCTTTTCTTTCCTGGTGGAAGCCTACGGCGATGAGGAGAGGCTTTTCCTGGAATTGGGAGCGGACGAGGTTTACTTTAAGGGGTTGTTCGACGCCTACGCCCGGCGGGATTGGCGTGAAATGAAACGCTTGGCCGCCGAGCTCATGAGCGGCCGGTTGCAGGCCCGGCTGGCCTTCCCTTCAAACTACGACGAGCAATCCCTCCGGAATTTGGGCGGCCCGGCCATGGCCTTTCTCACAGTTCACCTGCTCCTGGCGCTCAAGGGGGCGCCGGTGATGATGGACCTTCGCGAGTTGCTGGCGCATTCCGGGCACATGATCACCGTGCCGGGAGGCGTAAACCAAGACACGGGAGCCATCACCCATCCTTGGGTCAACGCCGGGGAGCTGGCCAACCGCGACACATTCGACAAGCTTCTGGCTGAACTGGGAGATTCGCCCGTCAAGGATTTGATGGACACGCTGCGGGGCTTGGCGCCGGCCGCGGGCGAACCGGGCCCGACGGTGGAGACGTTGGACACGGGGGATTCCGCAGTCCTGGCCTTTGCCGTCACCGCCGCGGACGGACGCCGTTTCGTTGTGGCCGCCAACCTTTCAGAGCAGGACGCGGGTGTTTGGGTCCGGCCGCCGGAAGGATGGATACCCGGCGTCGAGGATAAAAAGGATTATTTATTTTCCGACCTGTTCTACAGGTTTAGGACCAGCGCCCGCGCGAAATGGCTTTATGAGCGCCGCGGCAAAGATTTGAGATCGCAGGGGTTGAACGTCACCCTGGAGCCGGGCGGGTCCCATATTTTTTACATGACCGAGCGGGAAGCCGCCGACCATCCCTACGGCAACGTTGTGCAATACGACGGCCCTGCGCGAGCGGCCTCCTCGCCGGGGAATCGGGCGTATATCTGGCATCTCCCCCAATCCCAAGGCATGGGGATTGAGGGCATGGCATTTACGGGCACGGCCGCCGAATCGGTTCCTTTACAGATCGGGGTCCGGCTTGCGGGGCGGGCCGACGTTCTGTTTATAGATTCCCGGCATTTGGACGAGCCCCGGCGAACCGATTATCCCTGGGGCTGGGTGGAGGAGGGAGAAATAGGTTCTCTCCGGCTAAAAATCACGGTTGCGTTCGCCGGAACAGGACTCTTCGATCTGTCCGGCCAAGACGCCAACAGGGACTTG
>JBQTIM010000120.1:0-5756 GCA_052388135.1 Elusimicrobiota bacterium | reverse complement strand
CGTCTTTGGAAGAAATCGTCATGGCCCTCCGCACCCGCAAGGATTTGTTCGGCGTCTCCACCGGCGTCAACGCGAGGGAGATCGCCAAGGCCAGCCGCCTCGTGTCGAAGCTCACGGGCATGGCCGTCCAGCCCAACAAAGCGGTGGTGGGCGCCAACGCCTTCGCCCATTCGTCGGGCATTCACCAGGACGGGGTGCTCAAGAACCGCACCACCTACGAGATCATGAACCCCGAGGACGTGGGCATCGAGGAGAGCACGCTGCTTTTGACGGCGCGGTCCGGCCGCAACGGGGTGAACAGCCGGCTCAGGCACTTGGGCTATCATTTGTCGCCCAAGGCGCTGGAGACGCTGTTCGAGAAGTTCAAGGCCCTGGCGGACAAGAAGAAATACGTTTTCGACGACGACCTCATCGCCCTGGCGGACGAGGAGCGGTCCCAGGGCCCGGAGATTTTCTCCTTGGACTATTTGAGTACCTCTTCCGGCATGGGCGTCGTGCCCACGGCCACGGTTCGCCTGAAAAAGGAAGACAAAGTTTTTCAGGAGGCGGCCTGCGGCGACGGCCCCGTGGACGCGGTCTACAAGGCCGTGGACAAGATCACCGGCATGAACGTCAAGCTGCAGGATTACGGCCTGCGCGCGGTCTCCAGCGGTAAGGACGCCCAAGGCGAGGTCATCGTGAAAGTGGAGCGGGACGGCATGGTGGTTTCCGGCAAGGGAACTTCCACCGACATCATCGAGGCCAGCGCCAAAGCCTACGTCAACGCGCTGAACAAGCTGGCGGCGCGGCCCGGGCCTCATGCGAAAATAGAGGGGAAAGTTTAGGTGGGAAAAACTCTCTTCGACAAAGTTTGGGACCTGCACACCGTGCGGGCCCTGCCCAACGGGCAGACCCAGCTTTTCATCGGCCTTCACCTGGTGCACGAGGTGACGAGCCCCCAGGCCTTTCAAATGCTGAGGGAGAAAGGGCTGAAGTGCGCCTACCCTCAGCACACCTTCGCCACCTTCGACCACATCGTCCCGACGGAGGTTCAGACGCGGCCCTTCGCCGACTCCTTGGCGGAGGAGATGATGCAGGCCCTGGAAAAAAACACGCGGGAGTTCGGCGTGAAGCTCTTCGATTTCGGCACCGGCCGGCAGGGCGTGGTGCACGTCATCGGGCCGGAGCTGGGGCTCACCCAGCCGGGCCTCACGGTGGCCTGCGGCGATTCCCACACGTCCACCCACGGCGCCTTCGGGGCGGTGGCTTTCGGCGTGGGCACCACCCAGATCCGCGACATCCTGGCCACCCAGACGCTGGCGCTGGCGAGGCCGAAAGTCCGCCGCATCCGCGTGACGGGGCGGCTGGCGCCCGGCGTCTACGCCAAGGACGTGATCCTGGCCGTCATCCACGAACTGGGCGTCAACGGCGGCATCGGCTACGCCTACGAATTCGCCGGCGAAGTGATCGACCGCATGACCATGGAGGAGCGCCTCACCGTCTGCAACATGGCCATCGAAGGCGGCGCCCGCGTGGGCTACATCAACCCCGACCAGACCACGTTCGACTATTTGAAGGGCAAGCCCTTTGTTCCCGCCGGCGGCGGGTTCGAGAAGGCCGTCGCGTTCTGGCGGTCCGTGGCCTCCGACCCCGACGCGTCTTTCGCCGACGACGTCGCCCTGGACGGCTCCGCCGTGGAGCCCTACGTGGCCTGGGGCATCAACCCCGGCCAGTCGGTGGGCGTCTCCAGCCGTCTGCCGAAACCGGAGGAGGCCGCCAACGGCAACCGGGCTTCCCTGGAGGAGGCCTACAAGTTTACGGAGTTCAAGCCCGGCATGCCGGTGACGGACATTCCCATCAACGTGGCCTTCATCGGCTCCTGCACCAACGGGCGCATTTCCGATTTGCGCGAGGCGGCGCGCGTGGCCAAAGGGCGGAAGGTCGCCGCGGGCGTCCGCGCCCTGGTGGTGCCCGGCTCCCAGCAGGTCTTGAAGCAGGCGGAGGCCGAGGGCCTGCACGAGGTGTTCAAGGCCGCCGGCTTCCAATGGCGGGCCGCGGGCTGCTCCATGTGCCTGGCCATGAACCCCGACAAACTGCAGGGCCGGGAAATCTGCGCCTCCAGCTCGAACCGGAACTTCATCGGCCGCCAGGGAAGCCCGACGGGCCGCACGCTTTTGATGAGCCCCGCCATGGTGGCCGCGGCGGCCATCGAGGGCCGGGTGGCGGATGTCAGGAAGATTCTCAAAACGGAATAGATGAAAACACGATCGAACGCGATCTCGGACGCGGCCGTCCGAGATAAAACGGGAAAAACTTGGCAGGACTGGGTGAAGGTTTTGGACGCAGCGGGGGCCGCGCGAATGTCTCACCGCGAGATCGTCGCCCTCCTGAATGGATACGACGTAAGTCCTTGGTGGAGCCAGGGGATCACGGTCGTTTATGAGAGGGCTCGGGGGCTTCGCGAAAAATATCAAACCACCTCGGGATACAATGCCACCGCTTCAAAGACCTTCGCAGTCCCGGTCGGAACGCTTTATTCCCATTGGCGGAAAGACGATGCGCGGCGCCGGTGGCTGGGAATTTCGGGTGTCGCGGTACGCAAGGCAACGACCAATCGTTCGCTGCGCGCTGCGTGGCGAGACGGCAAGACGGACGTTACAGTCAACTTTTTCGCCAAGGGGGCTCAAAAAAGCCAGGCCGCCGTGCAGCACAGTAAGCTGTCCGATAAAGCCCAAGCGGTCCGGATGAAAACCTTCTGGATGAAAGCCTTGGAAAGGCTGAAAGAAGAGCTCGAGGCGAAAGCTTGAGCGGCACGGGCCTTGAAAATCTTGAATGCAACAGGTGGAAAAGCTGCAAACCCGCGCGTAAGGAGTCCTATGGCAGCAGACACGAAGATTTTACGGGTTAAAGGCCGCGCCGTCCCGGTGCCCGGGGATGACATCGATACCGACCGCATCATGCCGGCCCGCTACCTGCGCTGCGTGACGTTCGAGAACATCGGCCAATACACTTTCCAGGACGAAAGGTTCACGCCCGAGGGCAAAACGAAAGACCACCCCTTCAACGACCCGCGCCACAAGGGGGCGTCCATCCTCGCGGTGAACAAGAATTTCGGCTGCGGCTCCTCGCGCGAGCACGCGCCGCAGGGCATTTTGCGGTGGGGAATCAAGGCCGTGGTGGGGGAATCCTTCGCCGAGATTTTCGCCGGCAACTGCGTCTCCATCGGCCTGCCGGCGGTGACCGCGTCGGCGGCGGACGTGAAACGCCTGATGGATTTCGCCCGCGCAAATCCCGACGCCGAGGCGGACTTGGACCTTCAAAAGAAGACGGTCTCCTTCGGCGGCGTCTCCATCCCGGTGGACATCAAGGAGTCCGCGCGGCAATCCTTCCTGGAAGGCACGTGGGATTCCAGCGCCACGCTGCTGGCCGGCATGGACTCCGTTCGGGAAACGGCCCGCAAGGTCCCTTACCTGGACTGGCTGCACAGCTGACCGCTCGCTTTCCATTCCGTGAAATCCTATAAAGTCGCGGTTCTGGCCGGCGACGGCATCGGCCCGGAAGTCATGGGGGAGGCGCTGAAGGTTTTGGACGCCGCGTCCCGCCGGTTCGGTTTCGCGCTGGAATACGCCCGCGCCGACGTGGGCGGCTGCGCCATCGACAACCACGGCGAGGCCCTTCCGGCGTCCACTTTAAAAACCTGCGAAGCCGCCCAGGCCGTTCTTTTCGGCTCCGTGGGCGGCCCCAAATGGGAGAGCTTGCCGCCGGAGAAACAACCCGAACGCGCGGCGTTGCTTCCCCTCCGCAAACACTTCCAGCTTTTCTGCAACCTCCGACCCGCCCGCGTTTATAAATCCCTGACGGCCGCCTGCCCCCTGCGGCCCGACATCGTGGGCGACGGCTTCGACATCCTGTGCGTTCGGGAGCTGACGGGGGGAATTTATTTCGCCAAGCGGCCGGGGAGCAAGGGGCGGGAGGGCGCCGGCCCGCAGGAGCGCGCTTGGGATACAAAAGAGTATACCCGCGCGGAAATCGAGCGCATCGCCCACAAGGCTTTTCAAGCGGCGCGATTGCGGCGCAAAAGCGTGGTGTCCGTGGACAAGGCCAACGTGCTGACCTGCATGGTCCTGTGGCGGGAAGTGGTGGCGGGCGTGGGCGCTCAGTATCCCGACGTGAAACTGTCCCACATGTACGTGGACAACGCGGCCATGCAGCTCATCAAGAACCCGCGGCAGTTCGACGTCCTGCTCTGCGGCAACATGTTCGGCGACATCATTTCCGACGAGTGCGCCATGCTGACGGGGTCCATGGGCCTGCTCCCCTCCGCCAGCCTGTCCGAAAGCGGCTTCGGACTTTACGAGCCCGCCGGCGGTTCCGCGCCCGACATCGCGGGCAAAGGCATTGCCAACCCCATCGCGCAGATTTTATCCGCCGCCCTGATGCTGCGTTATTCCTTCGGGGAGGAAGCGGCGGCCGCGGCCATGGAGACGGCGGTGGAAACCGCGCTGTCGCGGGGCGCGCGCACGGCCGACATCGCCGCGCCGGGCGCTTCCGCCTTGGGCACGGCCGCCATGGGCGACGCCGTGGCGGGAGCTTTGGCGGGCTGAGCTTCCGTAACCCTTTAAAAAACCTTTCCGGTCCGGCCGTTCCTTTCCAGCAGCCCGCGGCAAATGTCCACGATGCACTGGAACGCCTGGGGATCCTGGCGGATGTGAGCGGAATCCAGGGCGCAGGACACCAGGAACTTCAGGGTGTGCGCGATCTCCTCCTCCGCCTCCAGGAGGCGGCGGTGGTCATCCCAGGTCCACGGCCGCCCTACGGCCGCGGCTTGGCGCGAATGTTCAATGAGGTTCGTGGAAGCCACCGTTTGTTTATCCCCGGGGAAATTGCTAGATTTTACGCAACCGATTCGTGCGTCATGATGCACGAGCGATTTTTCTATTTATACACATAATTATGAATCCTGTCAATATTCCAATTCTCCCAAAGGCGTTCAAGCCGTGACCTTCTCTGATCTGCTGGCGCGCTGGAACAAAGGCATACGGCGGGGCGCCCAAACGCGCTTCGCCAAGGTCATCGGCTTGGCCCAGCCCACGGTGGCTCGCTGGGCCAGCGGAGCCATTTCGCCCAGCGAGGACATCAGGCCGAAGGTTGCGCGCGAGCTGGGCGTGAGCGTGGACGAGCTGATGGAGGCCCTGCGCGTTCCTTCGGCCGGACGGCGCTACCGGCTGGCCGCCGGCTACGCCGGACAGGCGCGGGACGGCGGCTCTCCGGCCTATGGGACGACGCTCGTTCCCGTGGTCGCCCAGGCCGAAAGCCCGAGGTTTTCCTTCGATTTCGACGATCCGGCCCGCGAATACCTCACCTTGACGCTGGCCCTGCCGGGCGGCCGCCGCTGCGCCGCCGTGCGGGCCGCCGGCCCGGGCCTGGAGCCCCTCATGGCCGACGGAGAGTACGCCCTCGTGGTGGAGGCGAAGAGCGCTCCGGGGGACCGCTGGTCCGTGGCCCGAGTGGGCGCGGAGTGCGCGCTTCTGAAGGCGGGCAAGGGCGGCGATTACGTGGAATTTAAGGACGGCGGCGAAAAGAAGTTGAAGCTTTCCTCTGGCGGCGATGTGGAAGTGGCGGGCGTGGTGGTGGGGTTCTTCCGAAAAGCTTAGAACTCATCTCATAAATGAACTCGGAGCGAAATTTCAGATTTCGAGCCGAGCCGACGCGGGCCGAGGCGAGCATACTCCGTCGGCGGTATGTGAGCCGAAGACCGCTAAGGCGCAGGCCGAAAG
>JBQTIM010000119.1:0-2985 GCA_052388135.1 Elusimicrobiota bacterium | reverse complement strand
ATCCGGGGCTTTTTCCTTCACAAAAAAGTTCGACCGTAGTCCGGGCTACGCTCTCACTTTTTTGTTTCGTAAAAATCCCCGTCTTTTCCGTCTCGGTCCTCGCGCCCAACCGGGGAATCCGGGCTAGAAGTGGACGGAAAGGGAGAGGCGGTGGGCGTCGCCCAGCTCTCCGGCGGGAGACATGGCGTAATCCACGCCCCAGCCGCCCAGCCGCAGGCCGAGGCCCAGGTTGACCCCTTCCAGTGAGCCGAGGCGGGAGACGGATTTTTCCGACGATGAAAAACCGGAGGAGCGCGCGCCGCGCTGGGCGAGGTAGCCCGTGCGGACCGCCACGCGGTCCAAGAGCTTGTATTCGGCGCCGGCGCCGACGGACGTGCGGCCTTCGTAAACGCAGCGCTTTACGTCGAGCGCAAGGCTCAATCCGCCCGCGGGCGCGTAATTCAATCCCGCGGCCGCGGCGGCGGGGAGGCGGTAGCGTTCCTCGATGAACCGCATGCGGGGGCCGAAATTGAGCGCCGACACGCCGACGGAAAGGCCGCGGCCCAGGCGGCCGTGCAGGCCCGCGTCGAAGGCCCAGCCCCGGGCCTTGTCGGAGCCGATGCGCTGCTCAACGCCCTTCAAGCCGGCGCCGAAGGCGAAGCGAGCCGAAAGCGGACGGCTGAAGGAAAGGGAGACGGCTCCGTCGCGGGCGGCGAAATCTTCCCGTTTTTCGCGGTTTTCCCCCCGGCCTTCCAGCGCGCCCTGCGAGAGGACGGACACGCCGCCCGCCCAGGCGCCCCGGCCCGCGGGATGGGCATAGACGGCGCTGTCGTAGCGGATATCGCCGACCCATTGCACGTGCAGAAGGGAGGCTTGCCGTTGGGCCAGGCCCGCCAGGCCGGCCGGGTTCCAGGACAAAGACTCGGCGTCGCCCGACATGGCCGTGTAAGCCGAGCCCATGCCCGCCGCGCGCGCGCCTCCGCCGATTTTGAGGAACGACGCGCCCGTGGTTTCGGCGGCGGCGCGAATCGGAAGAAAAATCGTCAGGCCGCAAACGGCCAGGGCCGGCAGAACCGCCGCCTTGCGGAAATGGATCCGTCGTGGTTCGCGCGTCATTTCAGCACCGCCAGTTTGCCGCTTGCCGCCAGCTGGGATTCGCCCGCTTTGTGGGCTTGGACTCTGAAGAGATAAACGCCGCTGGGCGCGCCGGATGCGTCCCACGTGTATTCGTAGGCGTATTGCGGCCCCTGGCCGTCGTCCACCAAGCGGGGCGCGCCGGGGATCTCCGTTTCATGCACCAAAGTTCCCGCCACGTCGTAAATGCGGATCTCCAGGCGGTCGGCCAGGCCCGCTTCCACGTGAAGCGTGGGGTTCGCCCCCGATCGGGCGGGATTGGGGAAGGCGTAAACTTCTCCCAGGCGGAAGGCTCCGTCGGCCGGCGGAGCGGCGCGCTCCGGCGCGGCCGAAGGCGAAGAAACGATTCCACCCGAGGCGTCGTAGCCGCGAAGGGCGAAAACATCCGTCATGTAAAGGCGTCCATCGGACGCCTGGACCGCGCTCCAGGGAAAGTCCACGTAAAGCGGAGACGTCGAACGCGTTTCGCCGAAAACCAGGACGACGTTCAGATGCGGGTCGAACCGCTGTACGCGGCGGTTGCCGGTGTCCGTGACGAAGACCTCCCCGCGCGCGTTGACGTGCAGCCCCTTGGGAAGGATGAACCGTCCCGGGTCGCGGCCGGCCTGGCCCACGACGTCCAGAACTTCCCCCGCCGCGCTGAGCTTGATCAGGCGGAAATGCCGGTCGTCCGTTATGAACATATTCCCGGAGGCGTCCACCGCCACGCCCCAGGGCCGGGCGTGGAAGGAGCGGTCGCACCGTTCCGCGTCATGGTCGTCCGTGTGGTCCTCATGCGCCTCATCGGGCAGCGGCCGGCAGTTGGTCACATCGAACTCCCTCACATAGGCCCCGCCTGAAGTGAATTTTTGAATGCGTCCATTTTTTCGGTCGGCCACGTAGACGTTGCCCGCCGTGTCCACCGCGACTCCCGTGGGATCGTGGAATTCGCCAGGCCCGGATCCCGGAACGACGTTGCCTTCCGCATCCCTCTTGCCCAGTCGGAAAATCACGCGCCCGGCCGGGTCCAATTTGACCACTTGGTTGCGGAACCAGTCCGCCGCGTATATATTGCCTCCGCCGTCCACGGCGAGCCCCGTGGGCGTCCACAGGCCGGCGTCCAGGCCCAACTCCGCCATGGAGACACCCGTTGCGCTGTATTTGCGTATGAAAATTCCCTTCCGGCTGTCGGCCTCGCCCGCGTATAGGGAACCGTCGGGACCGATCGCGACGCCGAAGAAATATCTTTTCCCCTTTTCAGCTTCCAGAAAGACCGCGGCGGGATTTCCCAACAACACGTTGGCGGTTTGCGAGAGTTCCTGGCCGGATGAGTCCCAGACTTGAAGCTTGACCGTATGCCAGCCCGAAAGGTTCGACGCATTCCAGGAAGCCAGAGTGCCGGAACTGACGGCCGTCTGGGAATGAGCGATTTCCGTAAACGGTCCCGCCGCGACGGCAGTTTCGCTCGGCGCGGCCGCAAAGGAGACGACGTATCGGGCAAAACCGGGGCCGCCGGCGGAACCAAGGATCGGAATCACGCCCGATGTGAACACTTTTGAAACACCTAAAGCATCGGGAGCGGGCGAAATCAGTCTGGCGATGAGGCTGACGACGGTATGCCGTGTGGTGAACGTGAAGTTGCCGCTCACCGCCAGGTTCCCCGCCGCGTCGCGGGATTTCACCCGGTAGTTATAGACCGTGCCAGCCGTGAGGCCCGTTAGGCCTTGGCTGTGGGCGGTGACCAAAGAGGCATTCAAAACCGTCGAGGAGCCGTAGCTGGTGGATGTGCCGTATTCCACCTGGGTATTCGACGGTTCATTCGTATTCCATGAAATTGTGGCGGAGCTTTGGCCTATGTTCGAAGCAACCACGGCGCTGATCACCGGCGGCGTG
>JBQTIM010000118.1:0-24140 GCA_052388135.1 Elusimicrobiota bacterium | reverse complement strand
CCAAGACCATATAAACCAAGGCTTCCACGAACTTCAGCGAGCCTTTGCCAGCGGCGCGGGTTTTGCCGGCCAGGGCCGCCAGGGTGCGGCCCAGGCCGCGGAACGGGAGCGTAAAGGATTGGGCCAGGGAACGGTGGCGGTAAACGCGGAAGGCGGTGCGCTGCACTTCTTCGCCTTCGGCGGCGGTGTTGATGTCCCCCTCCAGAACCAAGTCTTCGCGGGACGGGCCTTGGGTGTCGAGGAGGTGTTTCTTGTCTTCCGTCGCGGAGGCGATGAGGTAGACCACGGGTTTTTTGGCGCCCGTGGGCGTTATGGAGACGCGGGCGACTTGGTAGCCGGCGCGGGAGAGTTTTTCATCGGGCTGAACGTCCACATCGGCGCCGGTGAGGTCTTGGCCCAGGCGTTCAACCTCTTGGATGATTTGGTCCGCCACGGCGGAGTCAATTTTTTCCAAACCCAGCGCCGTCTGCAGGCCCACGGCCAGGTTCTCCATGGTGTTCCGCGCGCGGGCGCCCGGCTCGCCCGCGGGCGCGATGGCCGTGCCTCGCGGCGACAGGAGGAATATTTTTTCGCCGGCCAGGAGCTTTTCCAGGGGCAGGGGGTCGCGGGCCAGGACGTCCAGGGCTTTGTTGTCCTTGGGGACTTCGTTGATCTTGGGCGTGATGACCACGTAGGAGACGTCTTTGCCGCGCAGGACCTGGGTGAGCCCGTCGGTGTGGAACCCGCCGGCCACCAGGATGGCGGAGCGGGTTTTTTCGGTCTTCATTTTCGCCAGGAGGTTTTCCACCAGGGCGTTGTTGCGGCGCACGGCGTAGAGGCAGAATTCTTCGAAGGGTTTTATGAGCTCGGCCAGGCCGGCGGCGGGGGCGCCGGCCGCGGCGGGGTGCAGGGCTTGGAGCTCGGCGCCCACGGCGAGGATTTCCTTGCGCCGCGTTTCGTAGTAGGTCCAGTCGGGCATGGTCATGGCGTGGCCGGCCAGTTTGTCCAGGAGGAGGAGGGCGCGGGAGGCGGCGGCCAGGCGTTTTTGCGCCGGCGCGGCGGCCAGGGCGTCTTGGGCGGCTTCTTCGGCCCGGGCGAGTTCCACGAGGAGCTCGTTGCGGTTGATTTTTTCGGCCAGGAGGACGTAGGTGATGTAGGCGTCCACCTGCCGGAAGGCGTCCAGCCGGACGCCGTTGGCGCGGCAGAGTTCGCGGAGGAACCGGTAGTAGTCGCCGTAGGTGAGGCGGCCCAGGCGGTGGTCGAGGCTGCGCTGGACCAGCCGGTTGAGCTCGGGTTCGGAGAGGGTTTTGGCCAGTTCTTCCACCAGCTGCAGGCGTTCGCGTTCCACGGCTTTGAAGTCGAGGCTTTCTTCCCATTCCAGGGCGTTTAAGAGGAGATGCAGGTTGCCCAGCGCGCCGCCGCGGCCGGCGCGGGCGTCCATGAGGTAGCGGGCGTAGGCGCCCAGGCCGTCGCGGCCTTCTTTGTAGGCGCTGAACCGGCGGTCGAACTCTTGGAGAGCCGGCGAGTAGATTTTTTCTTTGGCGGCGTCGGCGGCGGTCCGCAGGGCGGTCAGGGCTTCGTGGACGGCGGGTTTGTTTTTGAGGGAGTCTTTGAAGGCTTGGATGTTGCGTTCGTAGAGCGAGAGGTCTTCGGTGCCCCAGAGCAGCGGCGGCGCCGGCGCGGTGAGGCCTTCGAATTCCGCCCCGCCGATGTAGCCTTCGCGCAGGAAGTAGTCGGCGATGCCGCGGTTGATGTCGGCGTCGGGGAACGCGCGGTAGGGTTCCAGCGCGAAGCCGCCCTGGGCGCCTTCCAGTCCCACCAGGCTGACGCCCCGGGTTTCGCGCAGGCCGCGGATCATGCGGGCCATGTTGCGCTGGGCGTCCTCAAGCCCGTGGGCGTCTTGGATGTGGATGACCAAAGGCGCCCCCGCCGTGGCCGAGAGGTGGACGTCCCGCAGGGAGCCGTAGGGGAGAACCAGCGTGGACAGCCAGGCCGCCGAGTCTTTGGCCGGGCCGGCGGGCGGGCGGGCTTGCGGGGTTTTGGCTGAAGAAACCACCGAGGGCGGCAGGCCTTCGGTGATGGTGAAGTTGAGGTTGGCGGCGCGCGGAAGTTGGGCGATGAGCCGGTGCTGCTCCGCCGTGAGGCCCGAGCGGGCCGCTTTATCCGCCTCCAGGAGAGGCAGCGCCCGCGCCGTGGAGGGCGATTTCATTTTTTCCACCGCGCGGCGCCGTTCCGCCCAGAACCCCGCCTCGGCCGCGTGCGCACCCGCCACATTCACGAAGAAATAGATCGCCGCTAGGGAAAACGCCGCCAGGCGTTTCCCGGTTTGGAGATTCAAAAAAGATGTCCAAGTAGTCCGCATAGTCTGCCCTTAATTCTACGCCGGGAGCCCTTAATTTGCCCTTAATAAGTTGTAAATATCTGGTAAATATGCGACGGAATGGCCAAAAATAGTTCGGTGCAAACTGGCTGTAGGGAAGGGATTTAGATGAAAGAAATCCCGGAACTAAGGCTGGGGAGGGGTGAAATCCTTCTGCGCGTCCACGATTTCCTGAAGGGTGAGCTGGCCGGGGGCGGTGGCGCGGCGGACGCGGGCGTAGGTGAGGCAGGAGCCGTGTTGAAAGCCATCCAGCCGGGACGGGCGGCCCAGGGCGCCCATGGCGATGAAGGCGCGATGCCGGAAGACGGCCTGGCGGCAGAAGTCCATGGTCCGAAGCACGTCCTTTTCGCTGCGAGGTTGGACGGCGACCTTGAGGATGTCTCCGCCCAGGCGCTTGGCCTTGCGCACCAGCGCCTTGAAAACGCCGTCGGGCGGCGTCTTGCGGAAATTGTGGTAGGAGAGGATGACGCCTTGGCCCCGCTTGTGAGCCTCGAAGACCACGTGGTGGTTGATGTCGTCGGCGGAGAGTTCCACGTCCACCACCGACACTTCGGTGAGCCCGGCGCGGAAGAGGTTGAGGCGGTCCAGCTCGCTGAAGCCCGACGGAAGGCCGCCGCCCTCGGCCCGGGAACGCAGCGTGAGGATGAGGGGCCGGCGAAGGGACTGAAGCTCCTCCAGAATGTCCCGCAGGGCCTCGGGCTTGAGCGCCGCGCGGGAAAAGCGGTCCGCCCGGATCTCCAAAGCGTGGGCGCCCATCTTGACGGCGGCGCGGGCGTCCGGGAGGAGCCGGGACTGATCGTCGAGGGAAGCCACCACCAGGGGCCGGCGCCCCAGGCCCGGCAGCGGCTTTTTACGGGACATGGACGGAATTATAACACGCGCGGGCCGGATGTCAAACGGGTCAGAACCGAAGGAGGAACGCGTAGCGGAACGTCTGGCCCAGGGCGCCGTAAGGGGCCCAGGCCGCGTCGAAGCCCATGCCGCGCCAGGACAGGCCGAGGCCGGCGGAGACGCCCGCGAGGCCTTCGGACACGTCGTCGGCGGCGGAACTGTAGCCGCCCCGCAGAGCGCCCCGCGTGTCGCCGAACAAAGGCTGGGAGAACTCGGCTCCGGCGGCGTATTGAAAACCGTCGTCGCGCGGCCGGCGCAGGTCGCCCGATAAAACGAGGCGGTCTTGAAACACTTTATACGCCAATCCCAAGGCGGCGGCGGCGGGAAGCGGATCCCCCTCGTCCTCAAATTTTACTTCAGACCCGACATGGCGCAAGGCCAGTCCCAGCGTGAGCGGGGCGTGGGGCGTTCGCCACAGGACGCCCGCGTCCCCGGAAAAGGCTCCGGCGGATTTTCCGTCGAGCGTCTGCCGAATAAGGTTGGCGGAAAGGCCGGCGGAGAGCGTTTCGCCGAGCGAGCGGCCGTAAGACAGGGTGTAGGCGGCGTCGCGGGCGTCGAAACTGCCGTCGGGAACGTCCGTGTCCGCCAGGCGGCGGTCGATGCCGTCGGCCTCCAGCGTGGCCAGGCCCAGGCCCACGGTGCCCCAGGAAAAGGGATAAGCCGCCGCCATGAATCCGTAATCCAGCTCTTGGAACCACTGGGCGCGCATGGCGGTGAACTCGAAAGACGTCACGCGCCCGAGACCCGCCGGGTTCCAGGCCACGGCGTGGACGTCGTCGGCCACAGCGGTGAACGCGCCACCCATGGCCGCCGGCCGCGCGCCGGCGTCGATTTTCAAAAACGCGGCGCCGGACGTGCCGGCGTTTTTATTGCCCGCGCAAGCCAAAGGCGTGAAGAGTGAATGGTGAACAGTGAATAGGAAAAGGCCATACACCGCCGAGACGCGGAGCCGCCGAAGCTTATTTTCTCTTTTTAGCCCGAGCGTTCTTTTTTCCATAATCTTTCGCCTTCTCTGTTCCCACTCACCATTCACTGTTCACGCTTCTATTATTTTATAACCGCCATCTTGTGGAACTTTTCGTCGCCGCCGTTCAAAGTGAAGCGGGCGATGTAGACGCCCGAAGCCACCTTCTTGCCGCCGTCGTTGCGGCCGTCCCAGGCGGTGTAATAGTAGGTTCCGCCCGACGGAGCGTTTTCCGAAATCACCCGGACCAGCTCGCCCGCCACGTTGTAAATTTCGATTTTGACGGCGCCGGATTTTCCGGGGGGCAGGGCGTACTTGATCACCGTGCCTTCGGTGGACAGGGCGGACACGCCGGGGGCGGAAGCCAAATCCACCGTCTTGCTCTTTAACGAGAACGGGTTGGGAAAGTTGTAGAGGAGGACCTCCGTCCCCGCGTAGGTGCTCGCCCCGACGGTGGGGGCGTTGTTGGCCAGGACCACGAAGGTGGAGGCGTGGTTGATGGCGACGGTGATGGTTTTGTTCTTGGTGTCGACCTTGCGCTTGGCGGCCTCCAGCAGGAAGACGTTGTTCCCCTCGTCGAAATAATAGACGTTGATCTTCGAGGGGTCGGCGGATTCGTCGTAGCGGAGGGTGAGCAGGGCCTCTTTCTTGAGCGACCGGCTGACGCCGGCGGGCAGGAAAATGTCGTAGAAGGCGCTGAAGGGGCTCACCGACGGCGCCAATTGGGCGGCCTTGTAGAGGTCCGCCACCGGATAAGCCGCGGGCCCCAGCCGGCGGGCCGCGCCCGCGACGCCCTGGGCGTAGGCGCCCGGCCCTTTGGACGGAGACGCCGTCGCCAGCGAGTCCAGATCCAGGGCGCTGAACAGGCTCACCTCCACCCGGGAAGAGCTTTCCACGTCGAAGGCTCCCGCCGAGAAATTGACGCCCGCGGGCACGCCTTCCATGAGCGCGCTTCCGCCCGTGACGTTGGGGATGCGCACCCGGCGCATGCGCCCGACCCCGGCGAAGAACTGGAACTCGCGGTCAAAAACGAAGTTGTCGCCGGAGGCGCTTTCCGGGTCGGTGTGGACGCTGGCGAAGGCGAGCCGAAGCTTGAAGGAGGATTCGTTGGCGGGCAGGTCGTAGACGACGGTGACCGTGTCCCGGGAGGGGCTGATCTCGGCGGAAACGATGACGCCGGCGCCGGCGGCGCGCGTGACGATTTTGGACGGATCGTTGTCGTCATCGGTCAGGTTCCGCAGTTTGTGGGAGCTGAAGAACCGCGCCGTGACGCGGCCGCCGGTCCGCTCCTGGGTGACGAACACCGCAGGCGGCGAGGGCCGGAAGGACAGGTTCACCGTCCGCTGTTCGCCGGCCGAAGCGAAAGTCAAATTGGACTTGGCCTCCAGGATGTCGTCGCTGCCCGTGATGATGACGATGGAGTAAGCCAGGCCGGGTTTGAAGCCCGTGAGGGAATAGCCCGTGACCAGGTCCGTGTCGGCGTTGGCGTCCACGCGGCCGAAGACGAACTCCGTGAAGTTGCGGTCCACGCCGACCACCATGCGCACCTCGTCGCGGGTGGGGCTGGAGCCGTCCGGCTTGGTGATGGAGCCCGACACCGTCGCGCCTTTCACCAAAGTGACGGTTCCCGCCGCGTTCTCGCCGGCGGATACGACGAGGTTCGTGCGGGCGGTGACGTAGCCCACGGAGACGGCCCTAAAAACGTAGGAGCCGGGCTTCAAAGCGTCTATCCGGAAATTCCCCTGCGCGTCGGTGACGGCCTCGATCTCGCCCAGGGGGTTGTCGCCCGTGAACACGCCTTCCTGGTGCAGGAACACCGCCGCCCGCCGGTCCCCGCCGCCGCCCTCCTCGAAGGGCAGTTCCAGGGCTCCGCCGTCTTCGGTCCGCACGCGGCCCGTCAGGACGGCGTTGGCTTCCGTCAGGCGGAAATCCACGTCACGGCGCCGGGAGGCGTCCTCCGTGTCCACCATTTGCAGGCGCTCCTCGGCGTACTTTTTGCCGGCCAACTGCGAGAAAATATCGCCGCCGCGGAACCGCGGCGCGGCGATGACGTCGTAATAGCGGCGGACGCGGTCCAGCCCCTGCAGGACGTATTTGCCCGCGGAGTCCGTGAAGGCCTCGACGGAAGAATCATGCCGTTCCGAGCCGTCGCCCAGGGACGGAACGGCCTGCATGCGGACGTTGGGCAGGGGCGAGCCCGCCAGGTCCATCACGGCTCCCGTGAGGGACAGGCCGGGCTTCAAATCCACGATGCCGATGTCCACGGTGCGGCCTTCCTCCACGCGAACCCCCGCCACCACCGCCGGCGCGTAGGCCTTCTGGCCCTTGGCCAGGGCCTGATCGCCCAAACCCTGGCGGCCGCGGAGCTGAACATCGTAGACCGCGCCGGGCAGAAGCCTGGGAATGGAGAACTGGCCCGTGTTGGGGTCGAAGTTATAGCCGGGCGCGGCGGCGTTGCGCCGGGCCTGGGCGTAACCGCCCGGCACCCAGGGGTTGGCCTTGGCGGCGATCTCGAAGTTGTCGGGCAGGAACTGGGAGTAATTGTTGGCGGTCAGAAGCGTGTTGGAGTCCGCGTCCCGCAGGCGGCCGACCACGGCGCCGGCCTTGACCAAATCCACGTCCCGCGTCAGATCGCCGCCGGCCACCGTGATGCGCAGAGGCTTCGCCGCGTACTTGGACGATTCCCCCTCTTCCAAAACTTCCAGGATGTAATCTCCCGCGGCCAATTTCTGAAAGCTGTAGGCGGCGTTGGAGCCGCCCTGGGTGGTGGCGCTGGACTGATAAACCGTCGGGCTCCCTTCGCGCCGTAAGAACAATTTGAACGTTCGCTGGTCGGGAGAGTCGGCGGAGGGCCGCCGGACGAGGCCGGACAGACGGGCTCCGTTGCTCAGCGTCAAGTCCACGCCCGCAAGATCCCCGTCGGAGATGTGCACCACGCGGGACGTGGCGGCGAACTCCGGCAGGCCCGGAGGCGCGCCGCAGTCCGGACAAAAAGGATCGGAGGGCGGAGGGTTCAAGTCCTCCTGGACGCGCACCAAATAACTGCCGGGGGGCAGGCCCGTCACCGTGAACGTGGACCCGGCGCCCGAAACGGACGCGGCGGCCTGCCGAAGAGGCGGCGCGTCGCCGTGGAAATGCTCCGGAAGAGGGAACGAGAACACCTGCACCAGCGGCGCGGTGGAGCTTTGAAGCTGGGCCTGGTGCCGCAAGCCGGCGGCCGAGCTAACGGTCACGCTCCAAGGGGCCGGGAGGGCGATCCCTCCCGACAGAGAGACGGTCCCCGATAGGGAGTAGGTGGCATCGTCCATGTCCACCGCAAGATCGGCGGTCCGGCCGTTGGTGACGGCCACCGCCGCCGTTTTCACGAGCCCCGAGCCCGGGTTGTTGTTCACGACGGAGAGCCGATAGAGCCCCGTGGGCAGGCCCGTCACGGCCGCGGTGGAAGCCGCCGTCAGCGTCCCGCTTTTCTGCACGCCGTCGGGACCCTGGGAGGACAGACTGTAGCCCACCAGGGCCGGATTGTGGCCTGCGGACAGTTGCACGGCGAGGTTCAGCCGCCCCGTGAGCTCCCGGAACACCAAGTTCAGAGAACCGCTGTTGCCGGAAACGGTGACAGGCTTGGGCGGGTCCAGTTGGAAGCCCGGCAGAAAACTGAAGACCTCGTACGTCCCGTCGGCCAGGCCCGTGAGAGTGTAGGGCGAGGACGTCAGGGAGGCGTGGGTGGACAGGTTCACCTGAGTCCAGGAACCGGCAAAAGTGGAAGGCGACCAGGCGTTGATTCCCAGAGGGAAGGTGCCGGGCGGCTGGGGCCCGCCGAAAAACGCGTTGGAGCTGACGCCGGAGCTGTCGCCGTGAATGGTGACGGTGCCGGCAATGACGCCGCCGACCGCGAAGGCCGGGAAGTCGGCCCCGCCGGCCGCGGGACTGCCCGTGTCCGACGCCGACGAAACGACGACGGGGGAAAGGGTTTGCGATTGGTATCCGCGCACGAACGCGCGCAGAGTGTACGTCCCCGGATCAACGCCGAGCACGGAATAGACGGCCGCGGTGCTGACGTTGTCCACGAAAGCGCCGCCCCAGGCCTTGGGGGACGAAGCGCCCAAAGGAACGGCGTCCACGGACACCCAATCGCCCTGCGTGGGAGAAGACGGCAAAACCACCCAGCCGTAGACGTTGGGCTTGCGAACGAAAGTGAAAACCTCGTCCTGGGACAAACCCGGGCCGGTGGAGGTGATCACGCGCTCCAACCGGCCGTATTCGGGAACGTCCACGTTGATCTTGTAGGAACGGTTGGGCAAAAGGCCCAGGACCGTCCAGGAACTGCGCCCCGGGTCCGCGGCCGGGAAACCGTTGCTGGAGGACGACGAGAAAGCCGTTATGTGCAGGGAGCCGCCGGCGGTGTTCTGGAAGGATGCGTCGTGGACGAAGGCGCCGCCCCACAGGTCGCGGACGGGCGCCCGGTCCACCGTGGCGTGGAGACGCAGAGTCGCGCCGGGCTGAAGGGTGACGGTGCCCATGTCCGCGCTTGCCGTACGGTTCTCCTGGTGGCCGGCCAAACCGGGCTTTCTAAAATTGACCGTGTACGACTGTCCGGCCTTCAGCCCCCCGATGAAAAAACTTCCGTCGGCGTTGCTGCGCGCGAAGCCGCCTCCGCCGGGGCCCCAGGCGTTGACCTCCACATCCTTTTCGGGCGTGGGCCCGGCGCGAACCACGACGCCTTTGATGAAAGCCGTGTCCAGCGTGACGGTCAGGCTGTCGTCGCGGATGCCGCCGCCGGGCGTTTGAAACCGCGCGTAATAGAGGCCGTTGGGCGCCAGGCGGTGCGAATCGAACTCGTTCTCCCCGTACCAAAACACCTCGCCGCCGCCGAACCCGTAAAACTTGCGCACCAGCGACGATGGGGCGAAGGCAGGGCTGGTCGCGATGAGCAGCTCCCAGGATCCTCCGCCGGGAGGGACGCAAGTTAACACCGCGCCGTCGTTGACGCCGTCCCGGTCGGGCGAGATGGTGACGGACGCCGCTCCGGCGCCGGCCGGCTGAGAATCCGTCCTGACGCGGACGGCGGTGAAGGCCGAACCTTCCGGCAGAACGTCGAAGTCATAATAGGAGAAGCGGTCTTCGCCCGCCGCGGGAAAGTCTTGGGCCCGGGCCTCCAGGGTGACGACGCCGGAGCTGGAGAGCTTTTTGAACCGGAACGGCGGCGAATCCGCCGCGCCGGCGGGAACGACCACCGAGCTGATCAAGGTGGCGAAATTGTCGGAGGAAAGCTGATAGCCGCCGGGCGACAGGACGGTGAAATCCGACCGGTTGCGGACCGTGAAGAAAACGGCGACAGCGGCGCCGGTGCTGGTGCGGACGCCGTTGCGGTCCCGAAGGGAAACGCTCAACTCCGAAGAGGGCGTGCTGACGCTCAGCGTTTGAAAACCGTTGCCGGAGGCGTCGGCCGCCTGGATGTGATGGGGCGTTCCCCCGCCGAAAACCGCGCTGCTGTCCTCCAGGCTGAAATCGGCGGGGGACGAAGCGCCGCTCGAAACGAAAATGATCTGCGGAGCGGAAGCCGTCTCGAAGGTGTCCAGCGACCGCGCGCCGGGCTCGCCAGCCGCCTGCGTGTCCACGAAGGCCGTGACGAAATAGGTCGTGGCCGGCACCAAGCCCTCCAAAGCGTAGGACCCGCCGCCCATGCTCAGCGACGCGTTCCAAAACTTGGCGGGGTCGGCGGGGTCGGGGTCGGCCTGGACCATGATGCGCTGGCCGGCCTGGGAGCTCAGGTTGCTGACGCTGCCGGAAATTTTTGCGCGGCGGACCAGCGTGACGTCGCAGGTCGTCAATCCGGCCACCGCGACGGGCTGGGTGGTGGGCGGCGCGGTTTCCCCGTAGGAAGACCTGGGAAAGGGGCCGTAGCCCGCCATGTATTCGACGCCCGTGGGGCCGGCCGACGGGTCGGACTGCTCGAAGGCGTAAACGAAATAATTTCCCGTTGGAACCGTGAAGCCGACGGTGTGGGGGTAGGACAGCACAGTGCCCACCACCGCGCTGCTGGCGACGCCGACGGCGTAATTTTCCACGCTGGTGATTTGGAAGGTGGACACGAGAATCTTCAGGTTGGAGCCCGAACCTCCGCCCTCCTTGCCCACCACGACGTCCAGGTTCCCCGCGCGCGCCGCCGAAACGCCGAGCGCGGCGCAAAGCACCAACAGCCGGCCCGCGGACACGGCCGCTCCGAAGCGCGCTTTCCCCGTCCGGTTTCCCCCGCCGTTAATATTCATAGGAGAACCCGATCAGGTAGTTGGCGATTTTATAGTTGTAGGAGAAAACTTTTTCGTACTTCATGTTGGAATCGCTCCAGCCCAGGGTGCCGGCGGCGCGGGCTTTGAAGTTCTTGCCGATGGGGTAAGCCACGCCCAGGCCCACCGTCGTTTCCGCCACGCGGATCTTCTCCGAGAGATAATTTCCGTCGGCGTCCTGCACGGGCCGCTCGGCGTAATCCCGGCGGCTGTGGGAGCCGCTCAAGCTCACCAGCCAGGGCCGGCCGCCCAGGGCGGCCGAAAGACGCGGGCTCACGGCGGCTTGGCTGTAATCGTAATAGTCCCCGAGGAAAACAGTCTTGCGGGCGTCGTAGTGGTTTTGGTTGGAGTCGGTGGCGTTGTAAGAGACGCCCAGTTCCGCGGCGCAGCGCACGCTTTCGCCCCAGGTCCACGGCCGGGAAAAGGCGAGGGACGCCGCCAGCACTTGGTCCGCGCGGTCCTGGGCGGTGGGACTGCCGGAGGCCGCCACCACGGGCTGGTCGTCGAACCGCCGGCCGTTGAAATAAAAGGCCGCGTCGGCCCGGAGACCGCCGGGCAGAGGCGCCCAGAAACCGGCGGAGGCCAGGTGGTTCCGGCTGTTGAGAACGTCCTTGCCGGTGAGCTCCCGGGACAGCGTGGGGTCCTGGGCGGATTCCAGGGACTGGTAGTTGGGGAAGTCCAGAATGTAGTAATCGTAGCCTGCGCGGCCGCCCGCCGCCTCGCCGTATTCGATTTCGAGGCCCCCGGAATATTTCCGGTGATCGAAGAGACCGTCCCCCCAATCTTCGTCCTCGGTTTCCCGCAGGAACTCGTAGCGGGCCCCCGCCGACGCCTTGAACTTCCAGCCGCCGGCGCGGTAAACGGGCTTGACCAGCAAGCCGTGGGACGTGGAATCCTGGAAAAGGGTCCCGCCGCCGGCCAGTTCCTGCACGTCGCGGGTTCCTTGGTAGCCGCCCGTGTAGGTGGGCACCAGGGACCAGCGGTCGTTGAACCGGACGGCCGGCGACGCCTGCACCGTGAAATTGCCCGACAAGGAACTCGCCGATCCGTCGTGGAAATGCTGGCCGCTGAAGAACCGGATATCGTAAACGGGGATCACCTCGGCGGCGAAGGAGGGGCCGCGAAGGATGAGGGACAAGAGAACCAAGGCCGAAACAGGCCCCGGTTTTCTTGTCGTCTCTCGCCTTTTATCTGTTGTGCTCGTTTTCATCCTTCATCCTTCATACTTCATCCTTCATACTTCATCATTCATCCTTCATCATTTGATCAAGCCCGACTTGATCAGGATCTTCGGCTCCACAACCAGATCAATTTTCCGCCCCTGGAACTCCGTGGCGGACGCGACCTGTTGATAGTTCCATTTCAAGAGCTCGGCCTTGTAGGCGGCGCCGGAAACGACGTTCTGGAAAGCGGACGCGGGGGCGATGGCTCCTTCGTCGGAGATGATGTAGGTGTCGTAGGCTTCCGTGGTGCCGTCGCCGTAATAGAGGGTGACGCGGTTGTGCAGGAGGTCCGATCCCGACGGCGTCTCCACCACGGGAAGGACGTAGCCGCCGGCGTAGGTGAAGTCCGCGTCGCGGTCCACGGCCAGGACGTTGGGCACGGAGGGTTTGCGGGCGTAGGACTGCTTGAGCGCGCCGTTGATGACGTGGGAGTAATCGTTGTAGCGAGTGCGCCAATACGTGTCGGCGCTGGAGAAGAGGCGGAAGCCGTCGTCGGAAGGATCGTACACGGCCGGCCGAAAGTCGCCCGCCTGGAACTGCGCGTCCGTGACGGTTTGAAAGCGGTCGTTGATGGGATCGTAAATTTTGTGGTACGTGACGCCGTCCACCAGGCTTTGCTCGTCCACGGGAATGGTTTCGGTGTTGGAGGGGTCGGCGGGGTCGGCCAGGACGTAGTTCGTTCCGTCGTAAGTGATCTTCACCAGGTGGCCGCCGGAGGCGTTGTCCTTGATGAAATCCCGCGTGTTGGACTGGCCCATCTCGTATTCCCGGAGGAAATAGTCCGGCGCCTCCGGGCCCAGGCGGCCGTTGATGTCGCGCAAGGCGATGGAAAGGTCCTCAGGCAAGGCGGCGTTGAAGAGCCCGCGATAATAGAAATAGTCGAAGCGGTCGTCGCGCTCGTTCAGCACCACCAGCTTGAAGGCCTTGTCGCGGTCCGCCTCGGCCACCTCCCGCGGGCGGCGGATGATGTACTCCTCCAGGCGCACCCGGCGGCCGTGGACGTCCACCAAGGTCTTGCCTTCCTGGTATTCGGCCAGGCGCATCTCCTCGGCGGCGGCGGCCATGACTTGCTCCTTGCTCATGCCCAGGCCCACTTCGCGGCGAACCTCGGCCCGCGCGTCGGCATCGCCGGCTCCGGCGCCGGCGTCGCGGGGCGCGGGCTCCCCCAAGGGTCGGCCCGAGAGGAAGTCCACGCGGCTTCCGCCGGGCACCAGGACCTCCTGCCCGTCCTGCTGGAGGGCCACGGAGCCTTTCGTCACGTCGAGGAAGCCGCTGTCGGTGCCGGGATCGTAGCCGATTTCAAAGACCGTGCCGCGCACGGAGGCCGCCGCCAGGGGCGTCTTCACCTCGAACCGCCGGAGCTTGGCCCTCTTGACGAAGGCCTTCACGCGGCCGAAATCCATGCCGAAGACGCGGTGGGGCGCCGTTTCCGTCACGCGCAGGCGGCTCTTGGGCCGCAGGAATATTTTCGTGCCGTCGGACATGACGAGCTCGGCGCGGCCGGCGTCGCCCGTTCCGACGGCGTCCCCGGCCTGCAGGGTCGCGCCGGCCCGGGCCGGGCGCCACTGCGGAGAAGACCCCGAGGCGCTCTGGATTTCCACGGATCCCCGGAGGGATTTGATTTTGAGGGGTTCGGCCGAGGCGAGGGACGCGGCTAAAAAAAAGGCCGCCGTGACGGCGGCGGGCGCGCGGAGGCGGGGCGCGGGGCGGCTGGTTCCCACAAGGCGCGGCTTGAGCATGAGGTCTTTCCCCCGAAAAACGCGCACGCGACAGTTCGGTGCGTGATAAGGTTAGACCGCGCCGGCCCCTTTGTCAACGAGTTTGAAGGACGTTCGAAACAGCCTCTCCGCGTTGGCGGTGGTTTGCGATTCCACCTCCTCCGGCGCGGCGTTTTTGAGCCGGGCCAATTCCGAGGCCACGGCCGGGAGATAGGAGGGTTCGTTGCGCTTCCCGCGGCGGTCCTGGGGCGGCAAATATGGACTGTCGGTTTCCAGGACGAGGCTCTCCAGGGGAAGGCCGGCCAAAACGGCGCGGAGGCCGGCGGCGTTGGGATAGGTGACGGGACCGTCCACGCCGAACAGGAAACCCAAGTCCCGGCAGGCGGCGGCGAACCCGGCGGAGCCTTGAAAGCAGTGAAGGACGCCGGGAGCGGCGGAGGGCGCCGGAGGAAAAATGTCCCTGAGAATCCGGAGCATGTCGTTTTCAGCGTCGGCGGATCCTTTGCCGGCCTCCCGGCAGTGGAGGACCACAGGCTTGCCGGCCGCCGCGGCGGTTTTCAGAAGCGCGGCGAGAACTTCCTTTTGTTTGTCCCGGGGAACTTCGGGCCGGTGATAATCGAGGCCGATTTCGCCCACGGCCACGCAGCGCTCGTGATCGAGCGCCGCCCTCAGGCGGCGCGGGAGGTCCGCGTCGGCCTCGGCGGCGTAGTAGGGGTGGAAGCCGGCCGTCCACCAAACGCGTCCCGGATGCGATTCCGAAAGCGCGCGGGCCGGCGCCCATTGGCTTTCGTGCTCGCCGATTTCCACATGGGCGGCCACGCCGGCCTCCCAGGCGCGGCGGAGGACGTCCTCCCGGTCCGGGTTGAATTGTTCGTCGGCCAGGTGGGCGTGGGTGTCGATCAGCACGGGCGGCCGGGAAAAAACCGGAAGGAAAACGAAGTCGGCGCCGCCGGGCCCGCGATGCCTCCCGCGAAAATTCGCCGCCGCTCCCTCATGCCGGGCTTTTCGTTTCCGCGTCCTTGCGGGGAAACAGCGGCGCGCCCTTTTGAACGGCCTGGCCGTCGGCGAAGGTTACGGCGCCGTCCCGCAGGATCCGGGCCCCGCCCCGGGCGATGGGCTCGGGCTCGCCGAGCTGGCGCCACATCTCTTCCGTGATGGAGGGCATGACGGGATGCAGCGCCGCGGCGGCGAATTTGAGCGCGCCGGCCACGGTGCGCAGGGCGCGGGCGGCTTTGTCGGGATCGGTTTTGATCGTTTTCCAGGGCGCTTCGGAGTCCATGTATTTGTTGCAGGCGTCCACCAGACCGAGGACGGACTGGAGGGCGGCGTGGAATGCCAGGGACTCCATGTCTCGATCCAGGGAGGCGGCCAGGGCCGCGGGGTCGAACTTGAGGGCGGGGTCCGGCGGCAGGGCGGGAATGAGCCCGGCGTGGTTTTTTTCCAAAAGGTTGAGCGTGCGGTTGAGGAGATTTCCCAGGGCGTTGGCCAGCTCCGAGTTGTAGCGGCCCAGCAATGACTTGCGGGAAAAATCGCCGTCGCCGCCGAAGGGCACCTCGCGGAGGAGGAAATAACGCAGGGCGTCCACGCCGAATTCCTCCGCCACTTGGTGCGGGTCCACCACGTTGCCCCTGGACTTGGACATTTTCTCGCCCTCCACCGTCCACCAGCCGTGGGCGAAAACGCGGCGCGGGAGGGGAAGGCCCAAGGCCATGAGCATGGCCGGCCATATGACCGTGTGGAAGCGGAAAATCTCCTTGCCCACCAGGTGCACATCGGCGGGCCATATTTCTTCAAAGACAGGGGCTAGGGGTTGGGGGGTAGTGGTTGGTTCAACATCAACAACCTTGTTTGGGTTTTCCCTAACCCCTAGCCCCTGACCCCTAACCCCTTCGTAACCAATCGCCGTCACATAGTTGAGCAGCGCGTCAAACCATACATACACTGTATGCTGAGGATCGCCGGACACGGGCACTCCCCACTTCACCTTGGTGCGTGAAACGGATAAGTCCGTGAGGCCGCTTTTGGCGAAATTTTTTATCTCCGAGGCGCGGGAAGGCGGCAGGAGGAAGCCGGGGTTCTTTTCGAAATAATCCAAGAGGGGGGCCTGGTATTTCGACAGCTTGAAGAAATAGCTTTCTTCCTTCAGCTTCTCGACGGCGCGCCCGCAGGTGGGGCATTTCCCCTCCGTCAGCTCCGACTCCGACCAAAACGTTTCGCAGGGCGTGCAGTACCAATCCTCGTAAAAGCCCTTGTAGATATCGCCCTGGCGGAGGAGGCGGTCGAACACGGCCTGCACCGTCCGGGTGTGGCGCGGTTCGGTGGTGCGGATGAAATCGTCGTGGGAGACGTTCAGGCGCTCCCACAGGCGCCGGAACTCGGCCGCCACGCGGTCCGTCCAGGCCTGGGGCTCCACGCCCGCGGCCTGGGCCGCCTGGGCGATCTTGGCCCCGTGCTCGTCGGTGCCGGTGAGGAAGAAAACGTCCTCTCCCCGCAGGCGCTTCCAGCGGGCCAGCACGTCGGCCGCGACGGTGGTGTAGGCGTGGCCGATGTGCGGCACGTCGTTGACGTAATACAGCGGCGTGGTGACGTAGTAGGTTTTTTTCATTCGTCCGATTCCGCGCGGGCGGCCCGGCGGGCCGGCCTTGCGCTCAGGCTTTCGCTTTCATTTCCCATCGCAGTTTAAGAAGAAGGACCTCCAGCGCGAGCTGGGGAGAAACGTTGCGCTTGATCTTTTCCAGCGCTTCCAGGACGCGCCGGGGTTTCGCCGGAGCGCCTCCCCGGGGCAAGTCGCCTTGAAAGCGGGCCAAAAGGCGCCGCAGGAAGTCTTCGGCCGCTTCCCTGCCCTGGCGGCCGCGGAACTGCTCGGTCCAGGCCAATAGCTCGCTCAGCGGGGACGACTCCCAATCGAAAGGCAAAGCCTCCTCGCCTTCCAGGAGCTCCAGGGCGCGGCCCATGGAACCTTCGGCGGCCAGCGCAGCCGCCCGGATTTTCTCATCAGGCTCGCCGGGGCGCTCGGCCGACAGGCGGTCCGCCAACAGCTCCGCGGGCAGGGGCCGGAACCGCACCCACTGGCAGCGCGACCGCAGGGTGCCCAGCACCTGGCCCGGATCCTGCGCCAGCAGGACCAAATGCGTGCCGGGCGGCGGCTCCTCCAAAATTTTCAGGAGCGCGTGGGCCGCGTCCTCTCCCAGGCGGTCCGCCGGGTCCAGCAGGGCCACTTTGGCCCGCCCCTCCTGCGGTTTAAGCCGCAGGGCGCGTTCCATTTCCCGCAGCGTGTCGATCTTGATGGTCTTCTGCTTGTCCGCCGGCTCATCCAGCAGGCGGGCCTGAAACTCGAAGCCGACGCTGATGACGTCCGGATGGGTCCCCTCGGCGATCTTGCGGCAGGAGACGCATTGCCCGCAGGCCTCGGCGCCGCGGGCCGCGCCGCAGTTGAGGGCCATGGCCCAGCGCAGAGCCGCGGTCCTTTTGCCGACGCCCTCGGGCCCGACGAAGAGATAGGCGTGGGGCGCCCGCCCGGACTCCAGGCCGGAAACCAGCACGCGGCAGGCTTGGTCCTGCCCGACGACGCCCTTAAAGGACATTTTTGAAACGGGCCTTCAGGACGCGGAGGATGTCCGCGTGAACCTTCTCCGGCCCCTTCCGCCAGCGTATGAGATGAAACCGGCCCGCCTCCCGCCGCAGGATGTCCCGGTAACCGCGCCGGACGCGGCCATGGAACGCCGCACCTTCGCGCTCAAGGCGATCCCCCCCGCGGTGGAGCCGGCGGCCGCGGGCCCGGGCCAATCCCTCTCCGATGGGGGCGTCCAGAAAAAACGTCAGGTCGGGCCGAAGGCCGCCGGAGGCGAGGCGGTTGAGCCGGCGGACCACGGGGAGGGACAGCCCCCGGCCGTGGCCCTGATAGGCCTCCGTGGCGGCGGTGAACCGGTCGCAGACCACGATGCCCCCCCGCGCCAGGGCCGGCCGGATCACGTCGGCCACGTGCTGGGCGCGGGCCGCCTCGTAAAGAAAAAGCTCCGCCAACGGGTCCACGCGGCGGCCGGGGTCCAACAGGATGCGCCGCACGTCTTCGGCCAGCGGCACGCCGCCCGGCTCGCGGGTCAAAACGACCCGCAGGCCTTTTTTTTTCAGGACGCCGCGCAGGAGCCGGGCCTGGGTGGATTTGCCGCTGCCCTCGGGGCCTTCCAGCGCGATGAAGATTCCTTTGCTCATGTTTCCTCGGCGGGACCGGAGACGGAGATTGGAACGGGAGAAGGCTTTATTGAAGCAAAAAACGGAGGACCATCAAAACCTCGGGCGCGGACCCTGTCACCAAGGAAGTTTGACTTCCCGCCAGGACACGCGCTGCGGCGTGCTGGTCTGAAGCTCCACGTTGTCCACCACGGACTTATCGCTGTAAACCAGGAACGAAACGCCCACCCCCAGGTTCAGGTTGCCGCCCACGTTGGCGCTGCCGACGATTTTGGTGGTCCCCAGCAGCTGGCTGTTCATGTCTCCTCCGACGTAGAGAAACCCATGGAATCCCAAGCCGTCTATCTCGTAACAGCAATTGCCCGCCCCTATGCCGGCGAATTCGTTGTTCCAAACGGTTTGGGCGTTGGGGTGCTGGTACTCCTGCTGGGCGTTGATCGGAACGGTGGCCATGAAGTTATCGAAGGCGTTGGCGCCGTAAGAGAGGTGATGGGCGCCGCCCGCCAAAACCAGAGCCTGCACCTGCAAGAAGGACCGCGGGTTCATCGTTGTGGTGTAGGAGCCGCCGGCGTCGTGGTCGATGTAGATGACGGAGGTGGAACTGCGGTATCTGTAATGGTCGGTCAGTACGTTCGGAAGGGGCGACGGAACCGGCAGCAGGGGCGGGGTGTACTTATCGAACCGAATGCCGCCCGCGTTCTGGGAGGTGCGGAAGTAGCCCGACCCCACCGGGCTGGCCGTGGCCTCAACCGTGCCGGCGCCTTTCATTATCCGTCCGTACTGGCCGCCGTGGGCGGAACTGTTGGTGTGTACTTTGGAAGCCAAGGCGAGGGTCTTATAATAATTCAAATCGACCTGCGGAGGATCGCCCAGGGTGGCGTCGTAGGCCCAATACTCCAGCCCGTCGGTATTGGGCGGCGCGGGGTTGGCGTCGCGGGGCGAAATAAAGCCTTTGGCGTACTTTCGGGGATAATAACCCACCAGAAGGGGCGGCAAGTCCATGTTGCCGAAGCTCACCATGGGGCCCCAGTGCACCTGGGTGATGATGGTGATGCCGCCCAGGTTTTTCAACACCGTGGCCCCGTCGTATATTTGCTTGCTGAAGACGGCCTGCACGGCCCGCACTTCGGCGTTGGAGGCGTCCCGCCCTTTGGCCGTGACCACCACGCGGCCCGGCATGTTCACGGTGCTGAAATCGATTTTGTAGACACCCCCCGGAACGTCCGTGTATTCGAAGTCATCATTGTAGCCCGCGATGGGCGCGCCGGCCGCGGCGGTGTTCCAGCTCTCATCCGACTCGGTCAGCTTCCAGAGGCCGCGGTCTATGCCGGCCTCGGCCAGGTGGAAAGCGCTGGTCGTGCGCTTCTGCTTGACCGCCCAGCGGGACTCGTCCCGGATGAAATTGATGACCAGCGGCATGAAGATCGCCACGATGAGGAGGACGGCGATGGCCCCCACCACCATCTGGCCCGCGAGGCGCGGATCGGGGGGAGGCGGATCCGAGAAAGGGGAAGTTTCTTTCATTCGATTGTTGGCCTCGGCTCTCCGTTGTTTTCCATCGTTCCGCGCCGGATCCATCCTCCATCCCCGGTTCAATTGTTCATGATTCTAACTTTTTCCACGGCCATCTGGAGGGCTTTCGACTTGCCGGCGTAAAGACTTTTCTCAAAAGTGACGGACACCGAAAGGATGCTTTCGTTGGGCGACTCGCCGTAGGTGAAGGCCACGTAGCGCAGGTTTTCGGCCACGGTGCGCGTCGCGCGCGAGGTCTCATACATCCGCAGCCTGTTGCCGTCCTGCCAGAAGGACATGGTGGAATTGCTGATGGTATAGAAAGTCGCCCGCGAGTACGGCGGCTGGGAAGAGCTCAAGCGGTCCACGATCACGGAGGCGGCCCGGGCCTGGCGCAGCTCGCGGTTCATGAGGTCCAGCGAGGCCCGGGCATCCCTCTGAATCTCCGCCCGGACCATGCTCATGCGGAAAAAATTATAGGTGTCCAGCAGCGCCCGCGGCGCCAAAGCGAAGATGACGCCCAGGACGGCCACGCTGATCATGAGCTCGGCGAGGGTGTAGCCGGAACGGCAGGGGTGAGGGGTGAGGGATAAGGTGTGAGAAAGTGGACAAGACCTCCGATCTTTGAGGCCGTCCTTACCCCTCGCCCCTAACCCCTTGCCCCTCGCTTCTCTCACCATGTCATGTCCTGCCCGCCGGTGGTCTGGCCGGCCGCCACGGCGACGCCCGAGAGGCTGCGGCGCGTGACGACGGCGGTTCCTCCCTGGAAGGTGGTGTACCAGCCATAGACGTAATAAGTGCCCAGTCGCACGTTCAAGCGGTAGCGCCCCGCGCTGTTGGAAGAGGTCATGTAATAGGGCTGGGCGCTCGTCCGAAGGGCGTTGGTGATGGGCGGCGGCGGATCCGCCACCGGGCTGGGACTGGCTAAGATGAGGACGCCCGTGGTGATGGGGCTTCCATCGGGGAGGCTCACACCCCCCTCAATGGCGCCGTGGGCGGGCCCTACGGTGAAAGTGGAGGTAAACACCGGCGTCGCCCCCCCCGTGATGGCCACGGAAGGGCTTTGGAAAGGGGTGACCACTTCCCCGTACTCTCCCGTGGGCTCGGCGACATAGGTTCCCGTGGGGACCGACGTCTCGAAGAAACCGTCGGTCTGGCTGAGCACGTTGGCCACCTCCGCGCCGGCGGGCGGTTTGATGCTGACGGGCACTCCGGGAAGAGGGTTGGTGCCGTCCGATGTAACGCGGCCGCGGATCCGCCCGCCGCCGAAAAGCTCGAAGTTGACCCCCGAAACGATTTGGCCCGTTTCCACGGTCACGGTGGCGCTGCGCGAAACATAATTTGAATTTCCGGGAGGCGGGTTGGCGGTCACAACGGTGAAGCCCGGCACCAACGCCAGGCGATAGAAGCCCGCGGTGTCCGTGAAGGCGCTCCCCGGAGAAATGAAGATGCCCGCGATGGGCGCGCCGCCCGGCCGGGTGACGCGCCCGCTCACGTAACCCGACTGCGTTGTGGAGGTGAGAAAAACCGTTCTTTGGTCCTGGGTGCCCGAAATGATGGTCACGGGGCTTTCATAAAAATAGGTGCCGGAGGAGACGGCGAAGGTCCATGTGCCCGTGGCGATGGAGCCGAGGACGAACCGGGCGTGGGGGCGGGTGCCCGTTCCCGCCGTGCTGGCGTGGATGGTGTTGGAATAGCCGTCGTCGGCGAACACGTAGGAGCCCGTTCCCGGCGTGCCGGAGATGACGGGCTGCTGAAAGGCGGAGTTGCGCGGCGGAAACACCATGGGGTTGTCCTCCCCCCAGTCCAGGTTGTTGTTGCCGCTGTCGTAAGCCGGCCCATAAACCAAATCAATGGCCGCCTGGGTGCTGGACTGGCGGAAGAACTGCTCGTTCTTCTGCAGGCCGAGCGCCTGATCATAGGGTACCGATTCGAAAAAGCCGGGGGGCAGGCCCGAGCCGCCGCCGCCTTCCCAGCCCACCTTGTCCAACGACCGGCCGCCGGCTGTTTCGTACAGGTCCAAAGCCCCCATGCCCTGGACCGCGCCGTCATCGGTGACGGCGATGATGTTGGGCCGGGGCGGCGTGGGGCCCATGTCGAAATATTCAAAGTTGACGTCGTTGGCGCCGCCGGGCGTCGTGTCCCACACCGCGTCGGCGTTGAGAGTAACGCCGCCGGCCGTGACGGTGCCCGTGTTGGCGAACAAGTAAAACCCGCCGGATGAGATGTTGGCCGTGTAATAATCGATATCGATGGCGATGGGCGACGGGTCCTCTCCGAAACCGCCCCCCTGCCGCCTCTGGTATTTCAGTCCGACGGCGCCGGCCACCGGCCAGGTCCAGGTGGTGGGATTGAAGATTTCCACGTACTCCTGGTGGAACCCCGGGTGGACGGCCGCGGCCTCCGTGCTTCCCACGACGCGGCTGATCACCAAGTGATCGTTGATCCAGACGGCGCCCGACACGGTGCCGCTGTTTTTCTGCGTCAGGCTGAAGCTGGTGGAGACGGGCGTGCTCGACACCGAGACGTTGCGGTTGGCGGCCGCCGACGTGAAATACCCCTGGGCCGAGGCCCTCAGGGTGTAGGTCCCGGGGGACAGGGAGAACTCGTAATAGCCGGTCGCGTCCGCGGCGTCGCGCCAGGCCGGGTTCTCCGCCACCTCCACGACGGCCCCCGGCAAGGCGGCGCCCCAAGTGCTGCGCACCATGCCCAGGAACTCCACGTTGGCTGCGGCCCGGGCGGGGTTTTCCCTTAAATTCACCAGCCTTTGCTGCTTCCATTCCCCCTCCTCACGCCAAACGACGGCCACGGTGATGCGCTTGAGCCCCGTGTCCGGATGATCCCAGGGGACCAGTTCAAGGTTTTCGGAACCGGCGGCCTTTCTGACTTTCTCCACGAACGTGTGGCGGTGGAAGGGAATGCCGCCCACCAGGACGGTCTCCGCCGGATAGTTGCCCGAATCCGTATAGACGGGCGGGCTCATGTCCGGCACGGCCGCCGGCGCCGTGGTCACCCTCAGGCGGAAATAGGACTTGTCCTTGAGCAGCTCGATTTTTTCCTGGGTGAGGTTGGAAGCCAGGGATTTCGTCTTGGAAATGAATATGCCCTTGGCGATTCCCTTAAAGGAACCGGCGGCGGCCAAGAACCCGATGGAGAGCAGGGCCAGCGTGACCAGCAGTTCGGCTTGGGAAAAACCCGCGGAGCAAAAGCGGCGGTTTCCGAAACCCACCCGCCGCGACGTCCGCCCTTTGGGTAAAGCCGATGGTGAAAACGAACCGCTCTCGGCCATTCTCTCCGCCTTTCTCGCTGCATAAGTTTAACAGGCTGATATTAAAAAACAAGGCGGGCGTAAACGCGATGTTAACGTCAATAAGCTGCGGAAAAACCCGGGAGGAGGGATTTATCGAAAATGGGCAAAAAAGTTCCCCTTATCACCAGGTCGTTTTGACCTCTTTCCAGGAAACGCGTCGCGGGGAACCGGCTTTGACCTTTACGTTTTCGGCCACCTTGGGATCGTAATAAACGTTGAGGGTGTTCACGCTCACGTTGCCGTGGACGTCCAGGGCGCCCAGGATCTGCGTGTTGGAGCCGGCGTTGGTCACGTTGCCGCCGACGTACATGAACCCGTGGACCGCCAGCTTGTCGAGCGTGTAATTGGAGCCGGCCGGCGCGAAACCCGCCCATGTGGCCGCTGCGTTGGCGTGCATGTACTCCGTTTGCGCGGCGGCGGGCACCGTGGCGACCACCACGCCCTCCTGAGCGTTGATGTCGGCCTGGTGGTTGGCTCCGGCGAGGATCAACGCCTCCACCTGCAGAAAACAGCCGCCGTTCTGGAGATCGGTGATGATGGCTCCCGAAAAGTCGTTGTCTATGTAAATGACCGATGTGGAGCTTGCGAATTTGTAGTGGTTCGATCCGCCCCCGCTCTTGACGAATTTAAGCCCCTTGTTGCTGTTCTGCGACGCCAGGAAATAACCGGAGCCGGCTGGCGAAGCCACGGCCGGGGTGCTTCCACCCATGTTGATGTTGATGTTTCCGCTGGGGCTGACGCTGGCCAGCGGAACCTGGGAGTTTTGGGCCTTGCTCTTATAATAATCGAAGTCGATCTGCGGGGGGTCGCCCAGGTCCGGGTTGAACGCCCAATACTCCACGTTGTCGGTGTTCACGGAGTCGTTGACGGTGTCGCGGCCCGTGATGAGGCCCTTGGAATATTTGCGGGGGAAATAATCGCTCGGGGATTGGTCAATGGACGTGTAAGAAACGACGGGCCCCCAGTGGACATGCAAGTTCGGCCGGTACGTCAGTCCACCGTCCACGGTCAGCCCGGCGTTGATGGAGGCCTTGGTGTAGACGGCTTCCACGGCGCGGATTTCGTCGGTGGATGTGTCGCGGCCCTTGGCGCGGATGGTGACTTCCCCGGAGGCCGGGCCGGAGCCGATGGAGATTTTGTACACGCCGCCCCGCACGTCGGCGTGCTCCACGCCGTCGCTGTAGGCCGGCGGCAGGGCCGAGCCGTTCTTGGCCGCCGTCCAATTGTCCTCGGCCTCGGTGAGCCACCAGAGGCCGCGGTCGACCCCCGCTTCGGCCAGGTGGAAGGCGTTGGTGGTGCGCTTCTGCTTCTCGGCCCAGCGGGACTCCCGGTTGAGGTATTGCACGATCATGGGAACAAAAATGGAGACGATGAGCAGGGCCGCCACCGCCGCCACCAGGAGCTGGCCGGAATGGCAGGGGTTAGGGGCTAGGGGTGAGGGGTTGGAAAAAGACACCGTTTTAGGACAGATGTTCTTCTGAACATTTAAGGATGATTTCACTTTTGTCACCTCTGTTGTTTGCCGTTTTCTAACCCCTAACCCCTGGCCCCTAGTGCAGTGTCTCTAAAACTTCTTTACTTGTGTCATTGCGAGGAGCGCTGTCTGCGACGAAGCAATCCCAGCTTTCAGTGCACCGAGAATCGTTTTTCAGCGCAGGCGACCCCTGGGATTGCTTCGCCTTCGGCTC
>JBQTIM010000117.1:0-4843 GCA_052388135.1 Elusimicrobiota bacterium | reverse complement strand
CACGACCGAATAAAATCCGACCGACGCCATTTCATCGCTTCCGCCGGAATGCATGACGGGTGGTATGACGGGATTCAAGGTGATAAAATTCAAAACAAGAATGACATTATTCCCAACGTCGGCCCGGATGTCGGAGGCGAAAGTATCGGAGCGAAATTGACCGTTAAATTCGGCGGCGGTGAAAGCGGCAGCGGAGGCATCATTCGCCGCCAAGCGGCTGGGAAGCCCGGGGTTCTCGCTCTGGACGCGAACCACAACTATATTGATTATTTCGTACAGGATCAGTTGATTCGGATGCGGGAACCGCCGACGCAAGACAGGGGAATCAGCGTTAAAGATCCGAACTTCCAGCAGAGATTGATGGGAAAGGTTGCTCAATGACAAAAGCGGTTCTTTTTACAATAGTCTTGGCGGTGGCACTACCCCTCCATGCCGGTGGACGGAAGCCGAAGCCCACAGGCCTGGTGTTGAATGCGACGATTCTGCATGATTTAGACACAGGCTCAGAGCGCATTATCGCCAAGCCGGTTGCCCCTTGGAGGTTTCGGGAAGCTTATCTCAACCCCGACGGATCAAAATTACTTATTAAAGTGACGTGGTGGGACACGTATGGCAAGCCATTGGCGGAAGATATACGGACAATGGACATGGAAGGCAAAAACGAGCGAATTTGGCTCAGAACAAATCAATTAGGAAGGTTTGCATGGAGCCCGGACGGCCGGCTTATCTATGTGGAAATTCTGGATTCTTTAGGGAGCAATAGAGATGTGATTATCGATACTGAAAGCCTGGAGGGATGGTTTGTTCATGTAGCTCAAGACCTTCCAAGCCCTGTTGACCCTATCTGGTCCCGTGACGGGAAAGGTTTTTTTTATGCTCGACCGGACGCGACATCCCCAGAAGTAAACCGAGGATTCACCATCGTCCGTGCTGACCTAAACGGGGCGAACGTTCAAGACATCGTTACCTTGCCGGCGGGCGGCGGGGCTTCCTTGTCGCCGGATGAAAAGACGGTGGCGTATATTCCGAGGCACAACCAGGACCTTCACTTGGTGGATGTGGCCACGGGAAAAGTTCGGTTAACGAAAAGGACTTCCGCCTGGGAAATCGGCCAGTTTTGGTCGCCGGATGGGAAATGGGTGGGCGTGAGGCAGGACACGCGGGCGACCATGGACCCCAATAAATTTTACGCCGTCAACGTGGAAACCGGGGAATGGCGGTTCCTTTTTCAAGAGCACGGCGGATTTTTAAGCTGGTGGCAGCCGCCGGTGGGGCTTTTGCCGGATTGCGGCAAGATTGTCCGGGAGATGCTGGGGCCGGGCAAGCCGTTGGAGGCGGTGCTGAAGGACATTCAAAGCCGGTCCCCGGAGCCGCTTCGGGCGGAGTGACAGGGGCGTTCCTTTCGCCGGTTTTTCGCGCCAGCCCGGCGGAAACGGCTGTGCACGGGGGCTGAACTTTTATAAGATGAGGGGACGGCTTGCCGTTTTTGGAGGTTCATGGACAAGGACTGGATTTCTTCGGGGACGGTGTTCGTGGCGGACGACGATGAGAGCGTCCGTTCGACGCTGGAGGCGCTTTTGGCGGCCCACGGCTACAAGGCGGTCTTCGCCCAGGACGGGCAGGAGGCTTGGGAGCGGCTGAAGGACGTCCGCCCGGACCTTTGCATCTTCGACATCGACATGCCCCGCATGACCGGCCTGGAGGTTTGCCGGCTCCTCAAGAACGATCCCGACACGCAGTTGGTGCCCGTCATCATCCTCACGGGTTTTTCGCCGGAGCAGGAGAAGCTGGGGGCGCTGGAGGCGGGCTGCGACGATTTTCTCACCAAGCCGGTGCAGGCTTCGGAGCTTCTGGCCCGCATCAAATCCCTTTTGCGCGTGAAGAACCTGACGGATGCGTTGGAAGACGCGGAGTCCGTCCTGTTCACCCTGGCCCGCACCATCGAGGCCAAGGACACCTACACCATGGGACACGCGGACCGGGTGGCGCGCTACGCGGTGGCGCTGGGCCGGGCGCTGGGCTACGAGCCGGTGAAGGTGGAGCTTTTGCGCAAGGCGGGGATTTTGCACGACATCGGCAAGCTGGGCGTGCCGGACCCCATTTTGCAGAAGAACGGCCCGCTGGACGCGGAGGAGTGGGAGGTGATGCGCCGGCATCCGTCGGCGGGCTGCGACATTTGCCGCCGCCTCAAGGGGATTCAGGACGTGCTTCCCATCATCCGCCACCATCACGAGCGGCTGGACGGCACCGGCTACCCCGACGGTTTGCGCGGCCACCAGATTTCCGACACGATGCGGGTGATCAACATCGTGGACATTTACGACGCTCTCACCACGCGCCGTTCCTATAAAGAGGCCTTCTCCATGGACAAGGCCTTCGCCGTCATGTGGGAAGAGGTGGAGCGCGGCTGGTGGGACGGCAACATTTTGAAAGTGTGGGAGGAGCTCGTCCGCCGCCGCCATCCGGTGGATCGCGAAGCCGCCGCCTCCTGAAGCGTTTCCTCCCGTTCCGCAGGCCCCCCGCCCCCGCCATTTTTAGTAGAATTTCCCCGTGAAGAGTCCCGCCCCCGCTTTGGGCATAGACATCGTGGAAGTGCCGCGGATTTCCCGCTTGATCCACAAGGACCGGTTTTTGAAGAGGGTTTTTTCCGCCGCCGAGGTGGCGTATTGCCGGAGCAAGAAAAACGCGGCCCAGCATTTCGCCGTGCGCTTCGCGGCCAAGGAGGCGGTGTTCAAGGCCTTGGGGCGGCCCGGCGTCACCCACAAGCACATTTCCATTCGCAACGAGGCCAGCGGGCGGCCGGGCGTGGTGTTGAGCGGGCCGTTCAAGCGCCTTGAGAAAAACGTTTCGGTGACTCTGTCCCACACAGCGCGTTACGCCGTGGCCGCGGCGCTGTTCCGCCGGTAGGGAATTGAAGCGGTCCGGCGGAGGCGTTCAGACCGTCGCGCCGCGCCTGCTGCGGAAGTGGCTGGCGCCGCGCCGGGCCGACGCCCATAAGGGAGATTTCGGCCACGTGCTGGTGTTGGGCGGTTCCCGCGGGTTGGCGGGGGCGGCGCAACTTTGCGCGGCGGGGGCTCTGCGGGGCGGGGCGGGCCTGGTGACCTGGGGAATGCCGGCGGGGCTGGAAGCGTCGGCCCGGCCGCCTTGGGAGGCCATGACGCTTTCGTTGCCCCAGGCCGGCGGCGCGTTGTCGGCGGCGGCGGCGCGGCCCGCTTTGAAATTTATGGAACGCCGGGGCGTGACGGCCCTGGCCCTGGGTCCCGGCCTTTCCGCCGCGCCGGGGGCCGCGCGGTTGGTGAAGGTTTTGCTGTCGCGGACGCCGGCGCCCGTGGTGCTGGATGCCGACGGTTTGAACGCGCTGGCGGCCGGCGGGTGGCCCGCGCGGGCGGCCGCTCCTCTGGCGATGACCCCGCACCCGGGGGAAATGGCGCGGCTGTTGCGGACCGATACGCGCGCCGTGCAGGCCGATCGCGCGGGGGCGGCCCTTCGGTTGGCCCGGACGAAAAACGTGATTTGCGTTTTGAAGGGGCAGGGCACGCTGGTGTGCGACGGGCGTCGGGTTTGGCGGAACCCGACGGGGAACCCCGGCATGGCCACGGGGGGAACGGGCGACGTGCTGTGCGGCCTGATCGCGGCCCTGGCCGACCAAACTTCGGGAAAAGACGCGCGGGAGAAACTTTTGCGGGCCGCCCTCATCGGCGTTTACGTCCACGGCCTGGCCGGGGACTTGGCGGCGCGGCGGAAAACCCGCGTCGCTCTGAAAGCCGGCGACCTGCTGGAGGGGTTGCCGGAAGCGTTTCGAAAGACTTTTGGAAGGACTGTATGACTTCACGGCCGGACGGAAGAACATTCACGAAGCGAACGAATTCCTCGGCACGGTCGGGCGACGGCCCGGCGGCGGGGCCGTTCGCGCGGGCTTTCCGATGACGGACCGGGAACTTCTCAAAACCGCCGTCGGCCTGCGGCGGCGCATCCACCGGGAGCCGGAGTTGGGCGGGCTCGAGGTCAAGACCACCGATTTGGTGGTCCGCACCCTGAAATCCGCCGGCATTGCCGTGCGGCGCTTCCGGCCCACGGGCGCGGCGGGCTTGCTGGCGGGGCCCAAGGGTTCGCCCTGCGTGGCTCTGCGGGCGGACATGGACGCCCTGCCTCTGCAGGAGCGGACGGTTTGGGCGCACCGGTCGCGGCGGGCGAACGTGATGCACGCCTGCGGGCACGACGCGCACACGGCCATGGCGCTGACGGCGGCCCTGGCGCTGGCGCGGGAGCGCGATCTGGCGGGCTCCGTAAAATTCATTTTTCAGCCGGACGAAGAGGGAGCCGGCGGCGCCAAAAGGATGGTGCGGCAGGGCGTTATGGCGAAGCCGCGGGTGGACGCCGTTTTCGGCGTGCACGTGAACCCGCGCCTGCCGGCGGGCGTCATCGGCGTGAAGCCTGGGCCGCTCATGGCGGCGGTGGACCGGTTCACCGTGGAGCTTTTCGGCGAGGGCGGGCACGGGGCCTACCCGCACGAGGGGCGGGACGCGGTGGTGATGGCGGCGGAGGCGGTGTCGGCCTTGCAGTCCATCGTGTCGAGGCGGGTGGACCCGGTGGAGCCGGTGGTGCTCACCATCGGCACCATCGAGGGCGGCCGGCGCTTCAACGTTCTGGCGGAGTCGGCGGTTCTGGGCGGCACGGTGCGCACGCTGTCGGAAAGCTGGCGCCGCCGCCTGCCCGTCATGATGCGCGAGATTTTGGGCGGCGTGGCGCGGGCTCACGGCGGCCGCTTCCGCCTGACCTATGAAAATTTGGGCAAGGCGCTGGTGAACGACTCCGCCATGGCGGAAACGGCCGCCCGCGCGGC
>JBQTIM010000116.1:0-8295 GCA_052388135.1 Elusimicrobiota bacterium | reverse complement strand
CGCGCTTGGAACTCGCCTTCCCCGTGCTGGACCCGCGCCTGCACGCTTACATCAAGGACGTGGTCATTCCCGTCTACCTGGCGGACACGGTGAAGGGGCGGGAGCTCACGCCCCAGGGCACCTGGCGCAAGCGGTCCCTCTCGGACACCAAGACGCCGCGCTTCCGGCAGACCAGTCCCCAGTTCGTCGGCCACGCCGTCCGGGCGCAATTCTATTTCGAAGAGTCGGCCCGCAACGGCTATCGCGGCACGACCTTGTTCGACGGGCCGTCCCCGGGCGAAGCTCCGTCCGCCGAAGCGGCGCTTTAGCGGCATGCCGCGCGCGCGGAAAAACACCGAAGACACGAAGACGCTGATCCTTTTGCGGCACGCCCATCGCGACGTCGCGGACCGCCGGCGGGACAACGGCCTCAGCCGCCGCGGCCGCCGGCAGGCCCGGCGCATCCTGCGCTTTTACAAGGCCCGCTTCGGCCGCGCCGGCGCGCTGATTCTTTCCAGCCCGAAAAAACGCTGCCGCCAGACGGTGGAGCCCTTGGCGCGGCTCGCCGGCTCCGCGGTGAAAAACGATCCGCGCCTTCTGGAGCGCCGCGCATTGGAAAGCGCGCGGACTTTCCGGGCACGCGCGGCGGGCTTTATGCGCTGGTGGATCGCGGAAGCCCCCGCGCTCACGGTGGCCTGCTCCCACGGCGATTGGATCCCCGCCGCCGCCCGGGCCGCCGGCGCGCCCGTGGAGCTGAAGAAGGGCGGCTGGCTGGAGCTCACGGAAGAGGCGGGCCAGGTTCGCCTGGTTTGGGTTTTGCAGGTCCTTCCCCGGGAGATAAAATGAGCATCCGCGTCGGCATCATTGATTTGGGAACGAACTCCGTCCGGTTCGACGTTTATCAAATCGGCCCTGGCCTGCGGACGCGGCGCCTCCATCGGGAGAAGCTGCCCGTGCGGCTGGGGAGCGGCGTGTTTTTAAACGGGCGGCTGGACCCCGCGGCCGTCCGGAGGACGCTCCAGGCCTTCGACAGTTTCAAGCGCACGGCGGATGAGTTCCGGGCCGGACGGGTGGCGGCCTTCGGCACCAGCGCCCTGCGCGCCGCCTCCGACGGCCGCGCCCTGGCGCGGGCGGTGCGCCGGCGCACGGGCATCGAGCTGAAGATCATCTCGGGCGAGGAGGAGGCGCGCCTCATCGCCCGCGGCGTCCTGGCCAACAAAAAGAAGGCCAAAGGGCGCTTCGCGCTGGTGGACATCGGCGGGGGCAGCACGGAAATTTCCCTCTGCCGCCGGCGGAAGCTTCTCCACGCCGCGAGTTTCCCCTTGGGGTCCACCCGCCTGCAGGAGACGTTCCTGAAAGGCGTCCCGCCGCGGCCCGCTTCCGGCGATCATCCCCTGGACGCCCTGCGCGTCCACATCCGCAACGTCCTCAGGCCGTTCTTAAAATCCAAGGAGTGGCCGGGCGCGGCCCGCGTGGTGGGCTCCGGCGGGACCATCCGCGCCCTGACGGAGCTGCATCCGGACGAGGGCGGCGGCAAGAAAACCCTGGCCTTCGCGCGCCTGCGGAAAATCGTGAAGGAGCTCTCCCGCCTGACGCCCGCCCAGCTGAAGCGGGTGCCGGGGATGGAGGCTTCGCGCGCGGAGACCATACTGGCCGGCGCCGTCCTTTTGGAGGAAGTGATGCGCGCCCTGGGCGCGGAGAAGGTGTCGGCCACGAGTTTTTCCCTGCGCGAAGGAATATTGGAGAAGGAATTGGCGTCGGTGCGCCGCCGCGAGACGGCTTCGCAGGGGTTCGATCTGGAGGACGCGGCGCGCAAGGCGCGGGTTTTGGGGGTGGACGAAGGCCGCGTGCGGGCCACGCTCGGTCTGGGAAGCCGCCTCTTCCGCAAATTGCGCCGGCTGCACGGCTTGGCTCCGGAATGGGAGAAATTTTTGCTGGCGGCCGCGGTGCTGGGCCCCGCCGGCAAGAACGTGAGCCGCGCCGGCCACGAGGAGCACGCCTGCTACATTGCCCGGCACGCCGATTTCCCCCTCGTGGCCGAATGGGAGAGCGAGTTCATCGCCCAGCTCTGCCTGTGGAACGGCGCCGAGCACCCCTCGGAGAACAGCCTGGCCCGCCTGGGCGGGGGCGAGCGCCGGCGGGCCTTCTTGAAGCTTCTGGCCTTGCTGCGACTGCTGGACGCCTTGGACCGGCCCCGGGGATTCACCGTCTCCCTGCGTTCCGCGAGCGTCCGAAAAGACGGGGTGACGCTGCGCATCGCCGGCCACCACGGCGACACGGCCCTGGAGATCCTCCGCGTCGAGCGAAAGAAGGCCCTCTTCGAAAAAGTTTTCCGCCGCCCGCTTTCCGTCGTCAACGCCCGCCGCTGAGCGCCGGCGGGCGGCCCGATCCGCTCGGGTTTTTGTAAAATCTCCCCATGATTTTTTCCTTCGATATTTTGGTGGTGGGCGCGGGACATGCGGCCCTGGAGGCCGCTTTGGCCGCCGCGCGGTCCGGTTTCCGAACGGCCTTGGTGACTCTGGACAAGGCCAAGATCGGCCAAATGTCCTGCAACCCGGCGGTGGGCGGGGTGGGCAAGGGCCAGGTGGTGCGGGAGATCGACGCCTTGGGCGGAGAGATGGCCAAGGCCACGGACCGCGCCGGCCTGCAGTTCAAAATGCTGAACCGGGGCAAAGGGCCGGCCGTGTGGAGCCCCCGGGCCCAATGCGACCGCTCCTTATATAGGAAGGCGATGACGGAGACCGTCCTGGCCCAGGAAAACCTCGTGGTTGTGGAGGATGAAGTCCTGGAGGTTTTGGAAGAGGGCGGGCAGGTTCAAGGAGTGCGGGCGGCGCGGTCCGGCCGCATCGCCGCCCGGGCGGTGATCCTGGCGGCCGGCACCTTCATGCGCGGGCTCCTGCACCGCGGTTCTCAGCAGACTCCGGGCGGACGGCTGGACGATCCCCCCTCGCGCGGCCTTTCCGACAGCCTGCGGGCCTTGGGATTCGCCGTGGGCCGGCTCAAAACCGGCACGCCGCCCCGCCTGGACGGCTCCACCATCGATTATTCCCTCTGCGCCGCCGCTCCCGGCGACGACCCGCCGGTCCCCATGTCCCATTTCACCGCGGCCTTGCCCCAGCGCCAGCTTTCCTGCTGGCTCACGCGCACGACGGCCCGCACCCACGAGATCATCCGAAGGAATTTGGACCGTTCGCCCCTTTATTCTGGCGTCATCACCGCCACGGGACCTCGCTACTGCCCTTCCATCGAGGACAAAGTGGTGAAGTTCGCCCATCACGACAGCCACCATGTTTTCCTCGAGCCCGAAGGTTACGACACGACGGAGATTTATCCCAACGGCATCTCCACCAGCCTGCCCGAGGACGCGCAGGAAGAAATGGTCCACAGCATTCCCGGCCTGGAACGGGCCCGCTTCGTGCGCCATGGCTATGCCGTGGAGTACGACTTTTGTCCGCCCACCCAGCTCAAGCCCACCTTGGAGACCAAGGGCGTGGAAGGGCTTTTTTTCGCCGGCCAGATCAACGGGACCACGGGTTATGAGGAAGCCGCGGGCCAGGGGCTTATGGCCGGTCTCAACGCCGTTCTCAAACTTCGCGACGAGCCGCCCTTGGTCCTGCGCCGCGACGAGGCCTATATCGGCGTCATGATCGACGACCTGGTCACCAAGGGCACCGAGGAGCCTTACCGCCTCATGACATCGCGGGCCGAGTATCGCCTGACCCTGCGCTGGGACAACGCCGATCTGCGCCTGATGGACCACGGCCGGCGCGTCGGACTAATTTCAACGCGTGTTTACGATATGTTTTGCAACTACCGCCGAAACGTTGCCACGGCTGTGAGGCAGGCTTTGCCGCCCGACGCGGAATCCGTTCACTTCCAGCCTCTGGACGGATCGCCGGCTGGGGAGCCTTCCGCCGTTTCGGGTACGGACGAAGTCATCTGGACGGAGGCCCAGGTGCGCCGGCAGGCCGAAATCGAGAAGATGTATTGGGGTTATGTGAAGCGCCAAGCCCAGGACATCGCCAAGTTCCGCAAAATGGAGTCCCGCCGTTTGCCCGAGGACACGGATTACGACGCCATCCCCAGTTTGCTGACGGAAGCGAGGCAGAAATTCAAGGCGGTGCGCCCCCAATCCCTGGGCCAGGCCGCCCGCATTCCCGGCGTCACTCCGGCGGACGTGGGCGTCCTCATGGTCCATTTGGAACGCTTGCGGCGGTCCCGCGCGGCGCCGGCCTGACGCCGCGCATGCCGGAGCCCTCGGCGTTGGATCCCGCCCTGGCCTTGGAGCCGGCGGCGGCCAAGTGGAGCGCCCTCCTGGAGCCGCTCGGCGCGGCCCCCGGCTCCGCCGTTCTCGGCCGCCTTCTCGCCTACCTGTCGGAGCTCAAAGCCTGGAACGAAAACGTCAACCTGATTTCTTACCAATGCGACGAGGAATTGCTTTTGGGCCACTTGCTGGATTCCCTCATGGTCCTCGAGGATCCCGCCCTTCCGGCGGCGGCGCGCTGCGTGGACGTGGGTTCCGGCGGCGGACTGCCGGGGTTTCCTCTCCGCCTCGCCCGGCCGGGCTGGGCCATGACCTTCGTGGAGTCCATCCAAAAGAAGGCGGCTTTCCTGCAAGCCGCGGCCGATAAATTTTCCCTCGACGATTGCCGCGTGGAAGCGGCGCGGGCGGAAGATCTGGCCCGGGAGCCGGCCCACCGGGAGGCCTACGACTTGGCCTTCTTCCGCGCGGTGGGCGACTTCTCCATGGGCCTTGAGCTCACCCTCCCTTTCTTGAAAATAGGCGGCGCCTGCCTGGCTCACCGGGGCGCGGACGGCCCGCAAGAAGCCGACGCGGCCGCCGAAGCCCTGAAAATTCTGGGAGGCGAAGTGGTCGGCCGGCGGTCCTACAGGCTTCCCCACCGCGACAAAGAGCGCTGGATCCTGCGCGTGGAAAAGCGCCGCCCCACGCCGCCCGAATACCCCCGTCGGCCCGGCGTCCCCGCCAAGAGGCCCCTGTGATCCGCCGCAGGCGTGCCTTGGAATTACGCTCTGCGCAGCCCATGAGTCTCTTGCCGATGACCCGCCGAGCCGAACCTAGCGATGGGGCCCCTGCGGCGTCCGGTGTCGCCGGACTGGCGGTTGGCGGACAAGGAAGGTTTTGCCGTGAATCCTTGCCCTCCGCCGGCCCCTTCCTCGGCGCCCACATCCGATATTTAAGGAGACGCGCATGATTCCCCTCCGCGACAGCGTCCGCAGCCGGACATTCCCCTTCGTGAACATCCTGCTCATTTTGGGCAACGCGGCGGCGTTTATCTACGAACTGTCTTTGCCGTCATCAGCCCTGGAAGAGTTCATACGCCTCTGGGGCCTCATTCCAATGCACTTGACGGCCGACCCATGGGGCCACGGATTCACGGTCGTTTCATCCATGTTCCTCCACGGCGGCTGGGCTCATTTCCTTGGCAATATGCTCTACCTGTGGATTTTTGGGGATAATGTGGAAGACAATATGGGGCACACCCGCTATCTTCTTTTCTATATCTTGGTCGGCGCCTCCGCCGCTTCGGCCCAGGTTTTCTTCCACCCCGCCAGCGGGCTTCCCATGATCGGCGCATCGGGCGCCATCGCGGGTGTCCTGGGGGCTTATTTCGTCCTTTATCCGGGAGCCAGCGTGGTTACACTCGTGCCCATAGGCCCCTTCCTGCGAATTATGGAGCTGCCGGCCTATTTGCTGCTGGGTCTCTGGTTCGTCATCCAGGCGCTTTCCGGCGTCGGCTCCATCACCCAGAGGACTCTCCATGGCGACGTGGGCGGCGTGGCCTGGTGGGCCCACGCCGGAGGCTTCGCGGCCGGGTTTGTCATGGTGTGGGTTTTCAGACGCCGGCGACGAAGAAGTTTTTTTTAAACAGGCCTGTCTTCATTCAGGGACGCCCCTTTTTCCGGACCGGTCTCTGCTTGAACGGAAGAGGATGGAAGGCCTAATTTGTTGGCATAGCGTTTTTCCATGAGAGCTATCCGCTCGAAAACATGCCTGTCCAGGTGCTGCACATACATGTGCTTTAAATATTTGTGGTAGAACTTTTTAAGGCCTTCCCCGCGAAGCATCCATTGGAAGTAATGGCGCTCCGCGTGATGATAGGGTCCATAAAGACGGCCGGCCGGAATTTTTGATTGGAGCCAGCGAAAAACCAGTTCATGGCGGACATGCATCCTCAGCGTAATCTGGGGTTGCAAACCGTCCCCCCCGAAGTGCCCTTCTCCTATCAACAACCCTAAAATATAGCCTTTGTCAAAATCGCTAAGCTCCGGATCAGTCATCGTTCCTCCAATGTTTCACGATAAACATAACGGTGAAACAACGGCTATATTATACATAGATGGACACAGTAAATCCAGTATTGTCTTGTTTCACCGTAATGTAACACATGAAACAATATCACCGATTTCATGTCAAGGAGGATTAATGATTTTTCTTCCCTCCGGCCGGAATAATTTGCCATAATATTTTTCACTATGGCACGCGTTTTAACCGTCGCCAACCAAAAAGGCGGGGTGGGAAAAACCACAACGGCCATCAATTTGGCCGCGTCTTTGGCCTCCCTGGGCCAGGAGACTCTTTTGGTGGACCTGGATCCCCAGGCCAACGCCACCTCGGGCCTGGGGGTTCCCGCCCAGAAGATATCCAAGCACGTCTATCACGTTCTGTTGCAGGACGCCCCCTTGGAGGATATCCTTCAGGAGACCTGCCTCGAATGGCTGGACGTGGCGCCCTCCCATGTGGACCTCTACGGCGTGGAGATGGAGCTGATGAACGCCGACCACCGGGAAAAACGCCTGCAAGAGGCCTTGGAGAAATTCCACAAGGCCTACAAATACATTTTCATAGACTGCCCCCCCGCCCTGAACCTGCTGACGCTGAACGCCTTCGCCGCTTCCGACGCCGTCCTCATCCCCATGCAGTGCGAATATTACGCCCTGGAGGGACTTTCGCTGCTGATGAAAACCATCGAGCGCGTGCGGGGCGGGTTGAATCCCCGGCTGGAGTTGGAAGGCATCCTGCTTAACATGTACGACGGGCGCTCCAACCTCGCCCAGCAGGTCCGCCAGGAGATACACAAGTATTTCGGCCGGAAGGTTTACTCCACGGCCATCCCGCGGAACGTCCGGCTGGCGGAGGCGCCGGGATTCGGGAAACCGGTTCTGGCCCACGATCCGCGCTCGTCCGGAGCCCTGGCTTATTTGGATTTGGCCCGGGAGTTTTTGGCCCGCCATGGGATCATGGTGGAAAAGCCGGCGGACGTATTTTCCGGCGGCCAAGAGCCCGCCGGCGAGGCCGCCGCAACGGCATCACAATAATTCGTACTGATTTTTAGATACAAATACGGAGGACATATGCACAAGGCACTTGGCCGTGGACTGGACGCGTTGCTGAAACCCGTGGAGGCGGCCGCGCCCGGCGGGGAGTCCGTCGCCCGAATTCCCCTCGACAAAATCCGACCCAACCGCTATCAGCCGCGGACGGAGTTCGCCCCCGAGGCGCTGTCGGAGTTGGCCGATTCCATCCGTTCCCACGGTTTGGCCCAGCCCCTTTTGGTCTCCCCCTCCGTGGTCCCCGGCGAGTATGAGCTGGTGGCGGGCGAGCGCCGCCTGCGGGCCTCCAAGATGGCCGGATTGTCCGACGTTCCCTGCGTCATCCGCGCGGTGTCGGACCGCGAAAGGGCGGAGCTGTCCCTCATCGAGAACCTGCAGAGGGAAGACCTGAACCCGCTGGAGGAAGCGGAGGCGCTCCGCAAGGTTTTAAACGAGTTCGAGGCGACGCAGGAGGAGCTGGCCCGGGCCCTGGGCAAGAGCCGCCCGGCGCTGGCCAACAAGCTCAGGCTCCTGGACTTGCCGGAGCCCCTGCGCCGGGCGCTGCGCGAGGGTGCTCTTTCGGAAGGCCACGCCCGCGCCTTGCTGGGAATCTCCGACGCGGCGCGCCAGGAGGAGCTGGGCCTGCGCATCGCCCGCGAGAAGCTGACGGTGCGGGACGTGGAGAAAATCGTTTTGGATTGGCAGACGGCCTCCCGCTCCGGGCGCGTCCGCCGCGCCAAGCACAAGAGCGCCGACGTGCGCCACGTGGAGGAAGAATTGCAGAAGGCCCTGGGCCGGCGGGTGGAGGTCCATGCCCGGGGCAAAAAAGGCTGGGTGAAGCTTTCCTTCTATTCGCTGGACGACCTGCAGGCGCTGATCCACCAGATCAAAGGCAAGAAAAAGTAACGGCCGAATTCCCCTGGCGCGGTCGCCGCTTCCGAGGTATCTAGGTCAGAGAGGTCTTCCATGTCCACGGCGCTGTCC
>JBQTIM010000115.1:0-11889 GCA_052388135.1 Elusimicrobiota bacterium | reverse complement strand
GACGATGCGGGGATCCTCCACGCATCCCATTTCGAACAAAGCGGCGGGGGTGTAAACGGGATGCTCGCTGATCCGGTTGAACTTGAAACCATCCCGGCTTTCGGCCAGCCCCATGTAGATCCAATAGATATCGGTTTCGCCCGAGGCCCGGTAGAGCATGGTGAATTTCTCCCCGTCGTGGATGACGCCGGGGTTGCAGACGGCGTGGCCCTCCCAGGGACTGCCGGGCACAGGCTTGAGGATGGGATTGCCTTCGTATTTTTTCAGCTGGAGGGAAACGGATTCTTTCGTTGTGGCCATGGAAATTCCTTTCTTAATCAGGCCGGTTCAGGCCGGCAGAATGCGGCTTTTCAGGATGCGGACTTTTTGGCCCGTTTCCCGCTCGAGGGTGATGCGGACGGTTTTCCGCTCCGCCTCGATGTTGAAGAGGTTTCCCCGGTAAAAAACTTTAAACTCCACCTTTTTATAACGGGACGGCAGGTTTGGATTGAACTCCAGGTAATTTTCCCCCATGCGCATGCCGCAAAATCCGTTGACGACGCATTGCCATGTGCCGCCGGCGTTGGCCGAATGGATGCCGAGGAAGACGTTCTTCATGACGTCCTCCAGGTCGAGCCGGGCGGTCATCTGGAAGTAGTCATCGCTCCGCTTCACGTCGCCCAGCTCGTTGGCCACGATGCAGTGGGTGTTGTAGCTGAGGGAGGAATCGTGCAGGGTCATGGGCTCGTAGAACTTCCAGGCGTTGGCCAGCTGCCGGCGGGTGAACTGGGGCCGGTGGATGTACATGAGGAGGAGGACGTCGGCCTGCTTGACGATCTGCAGGCGCAGGAACGTGTCCCAGGTGTAGCCCAATTCCGTGGTGATGGTGCCTTTGACGCCGCCCGGCTTGAGCTGGGTGCGTTCGATGGGCGTTTTTTCCAGGATGGTGTCGTCCTCGATGTAGAGATCGCGCTTTTTGTCGTAATTGATGAACAGGTTGTCGGCGATCTTTTTCCAGGCGGCAGGCTCCCGGGGACCCAGCTTGAGCTTTTTGGCGACGCGGGCGTATTCCCGCGGGAACTTGCGCTTGGCCCGGTCCAGCATGGCCAGGGTGGAGCGCAGGCTCCAACGGCAGCCCCAGTTGGTGTAGGTGTTGTTGTTGGTGATGGCGTATTCGTTGGGCCCCTTCACGACGTTCATGACGTATTTTTTCCGCACAGGGCTCCAGGTCACGCGGCTCTCCCAGAAGCGGGACGTTTCGACGAGCATCTCCAGGCCGGAATCCAGCATGAATTTGTCGTCGCCCGTGGCGTTGTAATAGTTCATGAGGCCGAAAATCACGTCGGAAACAATGTGGACGGCGATGTTGGCGTATTCCCAATAATCCGCCTGCTCGCGGCCCGGCCAGGAGCTCATCCAGGGATAGAGCGCGCCCTTGAAGAGCAGCTTCTTCGCTTTCTCACGGGCGGCCGGCAGGGTGAGGTGCCGGTATTCCACCAAGGCCCGGGCGGCGGCGGGATCGGTGTAGATGAAGAACGGCATGATGAACAGCTCGGTGTCCCAGAAGCAGTTGCCGTAGTGCATTTCGCTGGTCAGTCCGCGGGAGCCGACGTTCACGCGGGGGTTGTCCTTGTTGCCCATTTGGATGAGGTGGTAAATGTTGAAACGGACGTTGCGCTGGTCCCGCGCGTCGCCGGTGATCTTGCAGTCGGCCACCTCCCACAAGCGGTCCCATTCGCGCGCGTGCTCCTCCAGAAGGCGCTGGAACCCTTTTTCCAGCGCCCCGGCCGCCTTGGCCGCGGCCGCGGCCTTCAAATCCGCAGGCTTGTCCGGATCGTTGGAGGTGTAAACGCCGACGGTCTTGCAGAAAGAATACTCGCGCCCTTCGGCGGCCCGGAACTCCACGCGGCTTTCCACCGCGCGCGGGCGCGTTTCGTGCTTCACGCGGGGCGACGCCGCGGCGCCGTCCTCCTCCAGGCGGAACCGGACCGCCTCGCAGACCGTGTGCTGGGTCGTCTTGGTGCGGACGGCGAGAAAACCGCCGTCGCCGGACCCTTCCGCCTCGTGCTCGTCGGCGATGAAATAATATTTTTCGTCCCGAAGCTGGTAGCCGCTGACGTGGAAGTCTATGTTGGTCACGTTGCCGTCGAGGACGCTGACGATGCGGACGTCGCCCGTGTAGTTCAGCGGCTTCAGCCGGTAATCAAGGACCGCCAGATGAGGGTCGGCTTTGCTGATGAAGCGCGTGATCTCCACCTGCGTCTTCTCCGCCTTGGAGTTGACCCACACCATGCGGCGGATCAGAACGCCCCGGCGCATATCGAGGCGGCGCTCATAAGACTCCACGCGCCCCTTGGTCATGCACATCAGCTCGCCGTTGATGTAAACGGCCGTGTTGAAGAAGTCCGGCAAGTTGACGATGGCCTGGTAGTCCTTGTTGTATTTGTCGAATATGCCGGCCACGTAGGTCCCGAAGTAGGAACGGATTTCGGGCACGAAATGGTTCTCCTCCAGGCTTCCGCGGGCGGCCATGTAGCCGTTGGAGAGGGCGTAAATCGTTTCCCAATACAGCTCCCGCTCCGGGTCGTAGCCGGCGTCTTCAATCAGCCAATCTTTTCCGGTCATCTCCGCCTTGCCTCCGTTGCGGGACCCGGAGCCGTTGCGGAAAAGCCCCTCGATTCCCGCCAAATCGATTTCCGATAAATTCCGGATCACCCGGTCGGCCTGTTTGAGGATGTTTTTATCGCCCAGGCCCACGGCCAGCATGCCGCCGTTTTTGGCGGCGCGCACGCCGGATTCCGCATCCTCGAAAACGAGGATTTTGTCGGCCGGCAGGCCCATCTTCGCCGCGGCCCGCAGGAACAGCTCGGGATCGGGTTTGGTTTTTTCGGTCTCGTTGCCGTCCACGACGGCGTCGAAATATTCTTCGATGTCCAATTTCTCCAAAATGAGCCGCGCGTTCTTGCTGGAGGAAGCCAGAGCCTGTTTCCATCCTTTGTTCCGCCGGACTTCTTCGAGGCGCTCCAGGGCGCCCGGGAGCATCTCGCCGCGATCGATGCCGCTGATGAATTCCAGGTAGTAACCGTTCTTCCGGTCGCACCATTCCCGGATTTTCTCTTCGCCGGGGTTGCGCCCCAGGAGGGCGAGCAGGGAGTCCCTGCGGCTGACGCCCTTGAGCTTTTCGTTTTTGGTCTCGTCGAAGGGCACGCCGAGCTCATCGGCCAATTTCTTCCAGCCTTTGTAGTGAAATTTGGCCGTGTCCACGATGACGCCGTCCAAATCGTAAATAACGCCGCGGGTTTCCATGGGATGGTTTTCTCCTTGGGGAAATGCGTGATTTTAGCGATTCCGAAGGGGGCCGTCAACGCCGGCTTCCCGGACGCGGCCGGCCCGCTAAGGCCGGAAGACGACGCGGTTGCGCCCCTGGTGCTTCGCTTCGTAAAGGGCTTGGTCGGCCCGGGAAAGGAGCTCATCGGCGGACGGTTTCCCGGGCAGGAAAGGAACGGCGCCCACGCTCACCGTGAAGCGCGGCGCTCCCTGGCCGCGCCCGGTCGAATCCTCCGCGCCGCGGCGCAGTCTTTCCAACCAGTCTTCGGCTTCCTGGCGCGACCCGGCCTCCAAAAGGACGGCGAATTCATCGCCGCCGAACCGCGCGGCCAGTATGCCGGGCTGCGCCATGCCCCGGATGAGGTCCGCCAGAGATATCAGGGCTTTGTCACCCGACAGGTGCCCGTGATGGTCGTTAATTTCTTTAAAATGGTCGATGTCGAGGAGCGCGGCGAACAAGGGGGTCTCGTAACGGCGGGATTTTTTCATGGCCTCCTGGAGCCGCTCCATGAAGACCCTCCTGAGGAAAAGCCCGGTGAGAGCGTCGTGGCGGCTGCGCTGCTCCATGAGCTCATACAAATAGGCGCGGCGAAGGCCGATGGAAACCATGTGCCTCTGGATGCTCAACTCCTCGAACCGGTCGTTGGCGAAGGCGGGGTCCAGCTCGACGTAAGCCGCCGCCAGAAGATCCCGGTCCCAGGCGAAAGGCACGAGCAGGAACGGAGGCCGCAGGCGGTCGGCAATGGCGGGAAATTGAGGATGAAGATCGAGGGCCGTGTAACGGCGCATCCGGCGCGATCGCAGCAGGTTCGGATGGTCGTTGAGCAGGCGGGGCAGGGCTTCCTCGGCGGCCGTGCCGTCGTTGTACGCCGCCGCCCACGTGCCGTTGGGGCTTCGGCGCAAGAACAGCCGGGCCCGAATGCCGGGAATATCCTTCCAGGCGCTCCCTAAAGCGCGGAGAATGTCCGCCGCGTCCATTTTGGCCGCCATCACCTGGAGGAGCCCGAAGCGGGCTTCCAGCCGATTGAAATGGGCCGACAAGTCGGCCTGCGATTTTCCCAGGCTGCGGGAGTCCGCTTCCGCCCCCGCCACCGCGTTCCGCAAAGCAACCGCCCGCTGTTCAAGGCGCTCCAGGTCCGCCGCTTCCACGAAGCGGGCTCCGACGGGCAACAACCCCGCAATAAGAAAATAGACGATCTGCAGGCCGGCCTCCGCCGGCGCGGCCCATCCGGCCGCCCAAAAAGCCAAAGGAAAAGCGCACAAGCCGCCGGCCAGAGCCAGCCGCGCCCGGGAAGATAGGGAAAACGCCAAAAGAGGGATTCCCCCCCAATAAAGCGCGTGATGAAGGAGGAAAGGCGTCAAAAGATCTCCACCCGATTTCGTCCTTCCCGTTTCGCGCGGTAAAGAGCCTCGTCGGCGCAACGGATCAAGTCGGTGGCGCCGGCGATTTCCGGAGCCAAGGCCGCTACGCCTCCCGATAAAGTGACGGCAATGCTCCGGCCCCCCCATCGGAAGGGACTGGCCGCCAAGTTCCGGCAGAGCCGGCGGGCGAAATCCGCCGCCTCGGATTTTCCCGTGCGCGGCATGACGACGGCCAGCTCCTCGCCCCCATAGCGGGCCACGAAATCCGTTTCCCGCGCCTGGCTCAAGACGAACTTGGCCAGCCAGCGGAGCACTTCGTCGCCTGTCTCATGGCCGTAGGTGTCGTTGACGGCCTTGAAATGGTCGATGTCCACCAAGAGGAGGGACAGCGGAGCCGAGCGGTGCCGCGCGCTCAAGAACTCCTCCCCCAGCCTCTCGTTGAAGTGTCCGCGGGTGTAGAGGCCCGTCAGGCTGTCGGAAATGGCCATGGCTTCGGTTCGGGCGAACAGCTCCGCGTTGCCCAGGGCGATGGAAATCAAGTCCGAAGCGATGGCGGCCAAGCCGACGACCGGCGCCTGCAGGCCCTCCTGCCGTTTGGCGTCGAGGCCGAACCAGCCCACCGCGCTCTCGTGGACCCGCACGGGGATGAACACGAAGGAGCCGGATTTCCAGGACGGCACGGCCGACTTCCTTGAAGGAAAAAGGCGGGGGCGCGCCGCGGACAGCGCCCTGTGCCCCCAGGCGTCGTCGGGCTCGGGCCGGTCCGGCGCGGGGAACAAGCGCAGCGACACGCGGGCCTTGGGGAACATGGTCTCCAGGCCGGCCTGGGCCTTCTCCAAGAGCTCGCTCCGGCTGTAGGCCCCGATCAAGTCGTCTATGAAGAGCTGAAGCCGGCCGTAGGCCGATATACGCTCGCGGCAATCGTCTATTTCAGCGCGGACTTGCCGGCCGTTCCACTGGAGGCGCGCCAACTCCAGCTCCAAACGGTCGTTTTCTTCCCGCCGGGCATTGCGCGCGGCGCGGCAACGCCTGTCCAACGCAGACAGCGACAAATACACGGCGAAAACGAAGGGAACGCCCGCCGCGAAAACGATCCTCGGCGCGGCGTCGTGCGTAAAGGCGAACCCCAGGAGGCCGACGAGGGCGGCGAAGATCGCGCTCGCCAAAGACCACACGGGTCCCGCGCCGAAATAGAGAAAGATGACGGGGACGGCGAAGGCGGGGAAGAGCGAAGCGGCCGGAAGCGGCGATCGGACCATGAGCCAGAGGATCAAACCGGACGCCAGCGGGAAGCCGAAAGGGCCCACCAACGCCAGGGCGAAGTTCCACGCGCGGCCGGCGCGAGACACCGGCGAAAATGAAAGGAGACCCTCTCGATCCCTGGACACCCTGGCCCGGCGCGGCGCGCGCCGCGCTTTAGGACATATTACATTATTGCCGGGCGCCCTTCGGAGGATCGGCGGGATGGGGCCGGAGCCGAAACCTACCTTTGTTCGGCAGAAAAAAAGCACGCGAGGAGGCCGATGGGGGTCGAGAGCGCTGCGGCGCACCGTAATCAGATGAGGCCGGCCGTGATGTATTGGGGACTCCAAACAGCGGAAAGAGATGGATGGAGGAAACGGGGGCGGATCATTTCCCAAAGGATGAGCGCCGACAACAGCGGGAAGTCGGGAAAATTCAGCAAGGCGAGGCACTTGTTGCCCGGGCGTTCGACGCGGGAGGAAGACGGCAGAACGATTAAAACTTTTTGCTCCATGAAGGTCGGTACGGGAGCATATTACATCATGCGGAAAGCAGGCGGCTCGAAGCCTTGCCGCCGGACGGATCAGGCCTGGAGGTCGATGAACTCGATCCGCGCCGCGTCTTGGTCCAGGTCCACGGCGTCCAGGCTTTGGACCGCGGTCAACGTGACGCGGCCGTTCCCGCGCACCGTGCTGTCTTCCACCAGCTTGGCCAACTCGGGATCCCGTCCCTTCAACTCCAAAAGCCAGAACTCGAAGTACGCCGCCATCATGCCGGAGAAGACCGTCTGGACGTTGATCCGGGCCAAATCCACCGCCAGGCGGCGGGCTACCGTGAGGGAGACGGACAGGGGGAGGTTGAGGCCCGCCCACCATTCGACGCCCGTCGGGTTGGTCAGTATCTGCACGTTCATGGACTTCGCGCTGGCGGCGATCCGGCTCCTCAACTGGCCTTCGGACGACTGCCGCAGGTTTAAGGCCTGGAAGGAAAGTCTGCGCAGGAGGCCAGCGTCCAGTATCTCCCGACCGACGGGCCCGGCGTGGAGGAGGATGCTTTCCAGCATCTTCCCGGCCTGGGCGGGCGTGACCGCGACGCGGTCCGAATCAAGGACGAGGACGAACTCGGCCTGCTTACCCTGGGAAATCAAGTCGCGGGCGGCCGCCAGACGCTGGAAAAGGGTCCAGGCCACGGCGGCGTCCAGAAGGAGCTTGCCGTCCCGGATTTCGGCGCCACGGGCGTCGATGAAAAACGCCTCGCCCTTCTTACCTTGCAGCGCGGGCATGGGCATGTCGCGCAGCAGACCGCTTTCCAGAAAGCGACGGAAACCGTCCTCCAGCCGCAGCCCAGCGGCGTCCAGGGCGGAGATCCGCGGCGCCTCCGTCTCCAGGACGGCCGCAATTTCTTTGATGGCGGAGGCCAAGTCCTGCTCCGCAACCACGGGCGGCGCTTCGTCCCGGTCGAGGACGGAGGGTCCCATCCCCAGGGACCCCAGGGCGGCGGCGATGATGTTGGACATGGCGGCAGAAAGTGCGGAAACCGGCTTCAAGCCTAGGGGCAGGGCGCCGTCCGGCCTGCCTTCGGTCAGCTTCCTTAGCTCCATCTGCGCTCTGATGGAATGAAGCGCCTGGATCCGCATGAGGCCCGACTGCAGGGCGCCGCCGGCGGCCATGTCCAGGGCCGACGCGGCCGGGACTGTGATTCTTCCGTCGCGCCAGACCAAGGTCGCTCCGTCGATTACGGGCAGGCCGCCCACGGCCACGCCCACGGCCATGCCCTCCTCCAGGGATTCCTGCAGGAGCTCTTCCACCGCACCCAGGACTTCCTGTTGGGCCGCGGGCGTCAGGCTCCGAAAAGCGGCGTTGCCCTGCTGGGCGGCAGCTTCCCGCAGGAGGCCGAAGGCCATGAGGAGGGAGTGGGCGGTTTCATAGGCGCTTGACACCGAAGCGCGGGAAACGCGCGCCGCCGGCTCCCCGTTGCCGGACAGCACGTTCCACAAGCCGCGGAGGGCCTCCGCCAGGGAAGCGGCTCGGTCCGGCTCGGCAGCGGACGCCGCCTTTCGGCGCTCCCAAGTTCTTGCAAAGAAGGTTCCTGCCGCGCCGGCGGACAAGACGAGGACAGCGGTTATTAGAGCGAATTCAGAAACGATGACATCTCTTAGAAGACCGCCGATTTCGGAGCCCTCGAACAGCAGCAGAACGGCACCGAAAGTCAGGAACGGGACCGCCGTCATGGCGCCGAACTTCAGAAAGGGCAACCCCCGGCGGCCGGGCGTTTCTCGTCCATCCTCCTCCGCCGTTTCGCCCGCCTGCTCCGCCCGGGCGACGTCGACCCGGCGGAGTTCGCCGGTTTCCAGGAAAAGGCGGGCCTGCGCATAGAGGGAAAGCATATCCCGGCCGTGCAGGTTCAGGACGGGGGAACCTTCCGAACGCCGGACGCCCGAAGGCTGGCGGCGCAGGGATTGGATGATGATGGTTTGGCCGCGGAGGCGAGAGCCGAGACCCTCGAAAAGCGATAGCGAGAAGACTTCCAAGGCCCGCAGGTCCAGGGAATTAAGGCTGGCGTCCAGATGGACCACGGCGCCGGACCGGGCGAACAGCAGGCGCTCCAAAGCGTCCAGAGTCTTGGCGCCGGCATGATTTTCGTCGGTGGCGGGACCCCTTAAGGCCGGACGAGGGTCCGGATCCCCTCTTTCCGCCGGGGCGGAAATCGATTCCATCGAAAACCCCGAGGGGCCCGCACCGGCCCTGCCAAAGCGGCCGGACCCAGCTTGCACGGAGGACTGGTGGCTCCGGCGGCCGGCTGAAATCTTAGCCGGGAGCGGAGCGGCGGGATCGCCGATCTCCGCCAGGCGGGCGGCCTCTTCCGCCAGTCGTTCCGCGGGAACCGTCATCGCGCCGTCACCGGCTTCCACCACCAGGTCCTCCAGGCGGGATCGCAGGGACGGGCCCGCGGGAATAGGGGCCAGGTACATCCGGTGTCCGCGCGCTTCCAACTCGTCCCGGACAGCTTTGTCCTTTTCGAGCCCCTTCACCGTCCAGGGGACCAGGAACACGGCGCCCGCTTCGCCCTTGAAATCGGCCAGCGCTTTGAGGACCTGCTCCCGGGCCTGGCGGCGGGTCGCGCCCGGCCGCAGGTCCACTCGGACGAAGGGCCGGGCCCGCGCCTCGGCCGGGGGATCGAAGTCAACCACGAGGTTGCGGAGCGCCCGCTTCCGGCTGAAATCCGCGGCGTAATAGAGGCCGCCGTTGGACTCCACGAGGTCGAAGCGGATGAGGCGTCCTTCGGGCCCTTGAACGCCGAAATTCCTGGGTAGCCGGCCGCTCACGAACAGGGCGTCTTCGATGGCGAAGAGGCGGCGCCGGTTGGTGCGGCGGGAATCCGGCTTCAGGGTCAGCGTCAGTTGCCCCACGGGCTTCTCTTGAGCGTCCAGGTTCTCCTGCAGGGCTCGGACGAACTCGGCTCCTTCGACCGTCTTCATGACGTTCACCACGGGCCGCCGCATGACGTCCACGCGGAGGTTCCGCCTCTTGGCTTCCCGCTCCAAAGTCCGGACGATGGAGCGTTCCACGCTCCGACCCTCCAGGACGATCACCAGTTCCCGGCCTCCCAGGCGCCGCAAGTCCGCCAGGTATTCGTCCACGTCGTCCAGGATTTTTTCCTCGATCTCCCGGGAGAGGCTTTCGGGGAGGCGAGCCGTGGAGAGCCGCGCCACCCCCACCCGCCCCCGCTCAGTTTCGAAGCTGAGGAAGCTGGAAAGGCCCTTGAGGTCCTTGGCGATGGGACCGCCTTTGAGCCCGGTGAGATCCGCCGCGGTGAGAAGCTTTTCCACGTGGCGGCGGACCATGCCTCTGGCCAGTCGGGCTTCCAGCCCGGCGTGGGCCCGCATTGCCACGCGGTGGAAAAGGGAAGGCTTTCCGCCGGCGGTTTCGCCGTCATCATCGGGACGGGGGCCGGACCGCCGGCCCAGGACGCGCCGGATCAGACTTAGGGAAAGTCCCGCTCCCGCGATGGGTAGAGGGATGGCCCCGCCGGGCAGGAGCCCCGTCGCCACGGAATTTTTCCGGGCTGGGGTGGAGGCGATTTCGGAATTCTGCACGCCGAAAACCCTTTGATCACCGGACCCCCGCCTGGGCGCCGACCGGCCGGCGGCGCCGTTGGGATCGGCCGGGACGGTGGTGCTGGTGGTCGGGGTATTTTCGGGCACGGCCCCCACTTGGCCCGGCAGGGGACGGGCCGGCTCGCGGAAACCTCCGCCGAGGACGGCGTCATCGGGCAGGCCGGGCGGCGCGGCGCGGGGAGCGGAGGCCGGAGTCCCCAACGTCGGTGGGACGGGCGCCTTCGGGGCGGGATCGCCGCCCACGAGATTTTCCCAGAGAGCTACCGCGTAGAAGGTCCAAGGGTTGTAGTTGCCGATGGAGCTGTCGAAATAAGGGCTTTGGTCGTGTTCCGTCACCTTGACGGCCTCGGAGATCATGGTCCGGTAGGTGGGCAGGTCCCACATATGGTTCCAGCCCGTGCGCACCACGCCGTAGGCCGAAGCCCAGATGACGAAGAGGAAGAAGAGGTTCCGGGGCCGCAGGCGGTAAGCCCAGAAGAGGAGTTTTTGAAAATTCTTGCCGCGCAGGACCAGGAACGAAAGGAGGAGCATAACGTCCAGGGCCAGGAGCGTCATGGGGTTGGCGTAGAGGCTTTTCACCAGGCGAGCCACGGTGCGGAACTCCAGGGGGAACCGGGTGTCGCCTACCAAGTCCTTGCGGAGCAGGTCGTAGACCCCCTGCTTCATCTGCCGGGCGGACTCGGGCGCCTGTTGCCCGATCATGTTGCGGATCTCCGGCGCGAGTTCGTTGAAGTCCAGGTTGAGGGCCGGCTTGTACCACACGAAGATCGTGGGCCCGGGCTCCATGGCGCCGGCCCTGTCCACGGGGAAGCCGATGCGACGCAGTTCCTCCTCGCTGGAGGCGATCAGGGTCCAGCCGGTGGCCAGCAGGATCTCGTGGTAATCCGGATTGCTGGTAAGGGCGGTGTCAAAATGATGCCGGTCATTATGGTTCAGCATGCGCAAAAGCGGTTTCCTGGAGCTGTGGCCCCGGTCCCGGCTTTCAGTGGCCACGTCGTACTCCGGGATGGGAAAACGCCGCAGGTTGAACTGCGGCGTGCTGGCGGACTGCTTGAGGAAGCCTTCCAAAGCCAGGAGGGACTGAAGCTCCCAGTCTCCGATGACCATGTAGCGGCCCTCCACATTGTTGAGGACCTGAGGGAGCGGCTTTGTGGCGTGCTTGTCCCAGAACGCCTGCACGGCGGCCAAGTCCCCGGCGGCCACGAACTGGGCCTGGACGAGGGCGGCCAGGCCCCGGGACGTGAGGTCCGGCCGGCCCGTCTCCACGCCCAGCTTGACGACGAAGTTGTAGTCCGGACTGCCGTCGGGATCGTCCACCCTGAACTCCTCAAGCAGTTCCTGGATCTCGGGGTGGTTGAAATCGATGATGTTCAGGCCCGGGGCCAACTTCACGGGGACGTACTTGGACTCCCGCAGGTCGCCGGCCTCGATGATCAGGTAGGCGCCCCGGGCAAGTTGGCTTGTGTTCTCCACCCAGACCAGCATCTGGTGGTCGAAGGCGCCGGGGCGCCCCAGGTCCACGTGAAACCGGCGCACGCTCTCGCCGAAGCCCAGGTCGGTGATGGAAGGGTCGGGCTGCCCGTTGGTAAGCTGTCCGCGGGTACCGTCGGAGGTAAGCTCCTTATAAACCTGGCCGTCGGGCGACCGCACGTCTCCCACCCGGGCCCCGGAACCGGAAGGACGGTCCGGCCCCAGGACCAATTCCGCAGCGACGCCGCTGCGGGTCTCGTTGGTGTATTCGAAGGATTCCGGCCCGATCTCCAGCACAGGCTGCGGCTGGTTTGGACTGACTTGCGTGATCAAAGTGGAATCGCCGATCCGCTCGTAACCCTGGGGGATGGTCAAGTCGATGGGGCCGTCAT
>JBQTIM010000114.1:0-16013 GCA_052388135.1 Elusimicrobiota bacterium | reverse complement strand
GCGCGCATGGGGGCATGAAAACGGTCAGTTCCCACCCGGCGCTTTGTCAAAGATGCGTAAAAAACAAACATCCCCGGCATGGGGGGCGCCGGGGATGCCTGCGTAAAACGGACCGCTGTCGGTCTATTGGGCGGCGGGGGCGGCAGGCTCGCCGGCTTCGGCAGGAGCGGCCGTAGCGGCGGGAGAGTCCACAGGCACCATCGCGGGCGCGGCATCGGCCGGGGCGACATCCGCGGCGGGAGCGGGCGCGGCGGTCTCCGGAGCGGCGTCCAAAGGCTTGGCCTGAGGCTCCGCTTTCTTGGAGCCGCCTTCCCGGCTGTTCTTGATCCGCTCCCGGGCTTCCGTGTTGCCCGTGCCCAGGCGCAGGGCCAAGGACAGCATGTGATTGCTCTGCTTTTGGGTGCCGGCCCTCAAGCCCAGCTCGTCGCTGTAAAAGGTGTAATCGAATTTGAGGAACGGAATGTCCACGCCGAAACCGAAGGTGGGGTAACCCTGGTTGGCGCCCAGCCGGCCGCGCAGGAACCACCAGCGGTACTCCGCGCCCAGGTGCAGGTGCGACCAGGCCGTGTCCGCCAGAAGCCCGTCGTCGAAGAACACCTTGTCGTCCGAGTTCAGGATGTCCTTGATGTCGGCGACCAGGAGCAGACGGCCCCGGGTGCGGACGCCGTCCTTGGTGGGCCAATAGGTGATCTGCGTCGGCGTCCAGGCCGCGCCCAGGTTCCAGCGCGCGCGGGTGCTGCCCGTGCGGGAGGGCTTGGCCGTGAAGCCGTCCTCGGCATCGGCCGAGTCGAAGTCGAAGCTGGTGCCGAAGATGTCCAGGGCTGAAAGGCCGAAGCTCCAGCGGTCATTGAACTGGTGCAAGACGCCCAAGTCGGCGCCGAAGGCGCTGCCGTTCTGCATGGGCGGAGCGTCGAACTCCTCCAACTGGAAGAAAGACACCCTGTCCTGCCGGATCTGACGGCGCTGGATGAGCTTGAGGTTCATGCCCACGCCCAGGCGGCCGGGCAGGCGCCAGACGTCCTCGAAGCGGTGCGACACGTTGACGGGCAGGATGACGTCGGAGTTGATGTCGTAGTCTATGCTGGGCGCGATGCCCGAGTTCACGCGGAAGCGTCCGCCCACGTGGCCGAAGAGGCCCGTGCCCCAGCGGAAGTTGTCGAAAACCGGGCCGGACACGTAGCTGGAGTTGGGGAAGCCCACGCCGAAGCTGGGGTTGAGGGCGGCGATCTCGGCGTCTATCTTATCGATGAGCTCGGCCTGCCTCGACGCGGATCTGCCGTCGAAGTTGGTGAGGTCGTCCTCGTTGTCCTTGATGAAGTCGTAGGCGTCCTGGAAGTCCTTGCCGAGAGTGACAGGCACCTCCAGGATGGTGACCAAGCTGCCCGTGCGCTGGACGGAGCCGGCGGGGTTGTAGAAGAAGACGTTCTGGTCGTCGGAGACGGCGGTGAAGGCGTCGCCCATGCCCAAGGGCCGTATGCCGCGGATCGTGGGAGGGCATTCCCCCCGGCTCTGCACGGCGTCGGTGCAGGTGCCGGACCACCCCTTCACGGGGACCAGGGCCAAACCCAGCAGCAAGGAAAAAGCGATTCGTTTCATGGCTGTCGTCTCCTGGGGGATCAGTGCTTCGGCTCGACGTTTTTATTGAGGCAGTCGCCGGGGTCTTGCGTCGGCGGCGCCAGAGAATCGACTTTAAAGCTGTTGATGAATTCTTTGCAAGCCGGGGGAAGGCTCGGCTCGGCATTCATTTTTTGCTGAAAGGACTCAAAGGCGCTGCGTATATCTAACCTAATCTGACCCAGAGTGGAACTGTCCTTCTGTTTGAGGAGTTTCACGGCCGTGTCTATGGCCTGGAGGCCGCCGGCAAAATCCGCGGCGGAGCTGTTGAGGATGCCGTTGCCATTGTCGCAAATTCCGCTCAACTTGCTGGGATCTATAATGAACACTTCATAATCCTTCCCATCAGCCGTTTGCCGTAGATCAATGACCCCCTCTTCCAGAGGTCGCAAAATGGCCCGAATGAGGCAGGTGATGCCCACGGAGACCAGAAGGCTGATGTCTTCCGGGGAAATGGTGCCGTCGGCGAAGCCGGCGCGAATTTTCAGGAGGAAGCAGACGATTTGGTCAATGGAGGCGCCCAGCTTGCCCAGCTCGATGTCATGCAGGATACTATTGGAGTTTACACCGGAATGGCTGAGGGCCACGCCGAATTTCGCCGCGTTGAACGCGGGAGCCAGCCCGGGAGCGCCGTTGCTGTTGATGACGTTGGAGATCAGCGTGCCCAGGTCGAGGCCCGCCGTGCCCATGGTGGCCGTGGCGGCGCCGTAGAGGGCTTCGGAGTTCCGGGGGTTCTTGGCCAGGATGGCCTCGTAATAGGCCTTGGCGTTGTGGTATTCGCGCCGGGCGAGGGCGGCCCGGGCGTCGGCGGCCAAGGAGCTTTCGTTGCCCGAGCCTTTTTTGGTGAGCCCGCCGAAAAGGTTGCCGTCTTTGCAGCCGGTCATGGCCAAGCTGGAGGCCAGGACCGCCGCCAACACCGCCTTGGATTTCATCATTTTCTCCTCCGATAAAGCGCTTTATTAAATCGGTTGACTAAGTATGCCGGACATTATCACATCGTCAAGGGGGCTGTCAACAATTTCGTGCGCTTTCAGGATTCCAGTCATGCTTCGGCGCGGGCCATATTTTATCGATGAGCGGGACCAGGGGCGAAGCCGCGAAAAGAGCCAGAAGCAAGCCGTAGGCGTGAAATTTATAGGCCAGGGCCGCGTTGGTCCAGCCGCGGGTTTCCCCCCGGATCCAGAGCTGGGCCACGGAGATGTAGAACGTGTATTGGAACAAATAGGCCAGCAAGGCCACGAGCGCGGCGAAAAGGACGCGGCCCCGGGGATGGTTGGGCGTGGCCATGGGGTCGGAGATCATGAAGAAGGAGAAGATGAGCAGGGCGCCGTTGATTTGAAAGTAAAACGCGCTCCAGCTCAACCCGAGCCAGGCCGTGCGGACGGCCAATGTTCCTAAATAGAAAATGAGAAACGCCCAGCTGATGTCGTTGCGCTGGGCGCGGTAGACCACCGTGGACCCCAGGGCGACGCACCAGGCCGCCGTGAGGACGCCGTAGCCCCACTGGCCCGGCGTGACCCAGGCGCCGGGGAGAAGAAGCAGGGCGGCGACGACGCCGAAGTTGGAAGGGTTGAATATGTGCTTGCCGCGGAAACGTATGAGGAATTTGGAGGCCACGGCCGCGGCCGAGGCCGACGGGTGGATCCATAAGTTGTCCGCGCGCAGGACGAGGCACACGCCCAGGGCGGTGATCAAAGGGCTGAGGAGGCCGGTATTTTTGAGCCTTAGGGCGCGCGCAAAGCCCCATTGAACGGCCACGGCCGCCGCCAAGGTCAGGAAGACCTGCGCGGGGGCGACGATGAAGTTCGACAGGAAAAGCACTCCCGCCAAGAGTAGGGACGATTGGAAGACGACTTGAAAAACCCGGGCGTCGCGGAGGGTTGCTCGGAGACGGACGAGAGCGGGCGTCATGCCGTGCTGTCGTGGTTTCTCATTCATCCCTTTGCAGTCGTCACCCCGGCGGAAGCCGGGGCCCAGGGTAAAACTAAAAAACCGTTTCACGCGCTGGATACCGGGTTTCGCCGGTATGACGGGCCGATAAAAGCAAGAAAGATTTGGAGGCGCTATTGCCGGCCGGCGCCCAAAACAAGGCCCAGGGAGAATGCGGCCTCGGCCTGAAATTCAACCGGCACGCCCGCGGCGGCTGCGCGGAGAACCGCTTTCTCCCGTTGCTCTCGCCGTCGAGACCGAAGCTGAGCCGGCTCGCCGGCGTTTACGTCCCTTCCTGCCAGGAAGATAGATAATGCTCCTGCTGGGGAGTCAGTTTGTCCACGGAAATTTTCATGCTGGCCAGCTTGAGGCGCGCGATTTCCTTGTCGATGTCCGCGGGAACGGAATAAACCTTCCGCTCCAACGCACTGGCGTTTTGCACCATATATTCCGCGCCCAGCGCCTGGTTGGCGAAGGACATGTCCATGACGCTGGCGGGGTGGCCTTCCGCCGACGCCAGGTTGATGAGACGCCCGTCGCCCAACAAGTGGACGCGGCGGCCGCCGGGAAGAAGGAATTCCTCCACGAAGGGGCGCAGGAGCTTGCGGCGGCGGGCCAGCTTGGCCAGAGCAGGGATGTCTATTTCCACGTTGAAGTGGCCGGAGTTGCAGACGATGGCGCCGTCCTTCATTTTCTTGAAGTGTTCCAGGCGAAGGACGGAGGTGTTGCCCGTCACGGTGATGAAAATGTCGCCTTCCGCCGCGGCCCGGATCATGGGCATGACGGCAAAACCGTCCATGGCGGCTTCCAGCGCGCGCAGGGGATCGATTTCCGTGACGATGACCTGGGCGCCGAGGCCCTGGGCCCGGCTGGCGATGCCGCGTCCGCACCAGCCGTAGCCGGCCACCACCACGGTTTTGCCGGCGAACAGGACGTTGGTGGCTCGCAGGATTCCGTCAAGGGTGGATTGGCCGGTTCCGTAGCGGTTGTCGAAGAAGTGCTTCGTCATGGCGTCGTTCACCGCAACGATGGGGTAAGCCAGCACGCCGTCTTTCTCCATGGCCCGCAGGCGTATGACGCCGGTGGTGGTTTCCTCCGTGCCGCCGATGACCTCGCCCAGCTGGTCCGGGCGCTCCTTGTGGAGCACGCTCACCAGGTCCGCGCCGTCGTCCATGGTGACCTGGGGGCGGTGATCGAGCGCGGCGTTGATGTGCTTGTAATAGGTTTTGTTGTCCTCGCCCTTGATGGCGAAAACCTTGATGTCGTGGTTCTTGACCAGGGCGGCGGCGGTCTCGTCCTGGGTGGACAGGGGGTTGGAGGCGTTGAGCAGGACGTCGGCTCCCCCCTCCTTCAGCGTGATGGCCAGGTTGGCCGTCTCCGTGGTGACGTGCAGGCAGCAGGACATGCGCACGCCTTTGAGAGGACGCTCTTTTTTAAACCGGTTCCGGATGAGGCGAAGGACGGGCATCTCGCGTTCGGCCCAGTCGATTTTGGCCTGGCCGGCTTTGGCCAGCTTTATGTCTTTGATGTGGTATTTCAAGTGATCTCCTCGAGTTAAAATGATGAAGGATGAAGTATGAATGATGAAAACAGGCGAAAGACCGTCACGAAGCCATTACGGATCGCTCTTATGTCTTCGTCATCCCTTCACATTCACGAATGAGCGTTTGCCGTGGCCGCGCCTTTTTCATCCTTCATCCTTCATAATTCATCATTTCCATTTATATGCCTGTTTTGTTCCGCAGCTCGGCGGCCTTGTTGGTTTTTTCCCAGAGGAACTCCGGCTCGTTGCGTCCGAAGTGCCCGTAAGTGGCCGTCTTGCGGTAGAAAGGACGGCGCAGTTTGAGGTAGTCGATGATGCCCTTGGGCGTCAGCGGGAAAAGCTTGCGGACGACGGCCACCAGTTCCTCCTCGGGAACGCGGCCCGTGCGGTGGGTGTCGATCATGACGCTGACCGGCTCCGCCACGCCGATGGCGTAGGCGAGCTGAACCGTGCACTGGCCGGCCAAGCCCGCGGCCACGATGTTCTTGGCCACGTGGCGCGCCATGTAGCAGGCGGACCGGTCCACCTTCGTCGGGTCCTTGCCCGAGAACGCGCCGCCGCCGTGGGGCGCCCAACCGCCGTAGGTGTCCACGATGATCTTGCGGCCGGTCACGCCGGTGTCCGACTGCGGCCCGCCCACCACGAACTTGCCGGTGGGGTTGACGTAGAACTTGGTGTTCTTGTCCAGCATGTCTTTGGGCAGGACCGCCAAGGCGACTTTCTTGATCATCTCTTCCCGGGCGGCGTTGGTGATCTTCTTGCCGGTCCTGTCCAGGATGTCCTCGGTGTGCTGGCTGCTCAAGACTACGGTGTCGATGCGCTTGGGCCGGCCGCCCTCGTATTCCACGGTGACCTGGGATTTTCCGTCGGGCCCGAGGTAATCCAAAATGCGCTTCTTCCGCACCTCGGCCAGGCGCCGCGTCAAGCGGTGGGCCAGGACGATGGGCATGGGCATGAGTTCCTTGGTCTCGTCGCAGGCGAAACCCACCATGAGGCCCTGGTCCCCGGCGCCGCCGGTGTCCACGCCCTGGGAAATGTCCGGCGACTGGCGGCCGATGGTGTTGATCACGGCGCAGGTGGAATAATTGAAGCCGTATTTGGAATGGGTGTAGCCGATGTCCCGGACGACGTCGCGGGCCAGGTCGGATATCTCCACGTAGGTCTTGGTGGTGATTTCCCCGCCGACGACGATGAGGCCGACGGAAACGAACGTCTCGCAAGCCACGCGGCCCATGGGGTCGTCCTTGAGGACGGCGTCCAGAACGGCGTCGGAAATTTGGTCGCAGACTTTGTCCGGGTGCCCCTCGGTCACCGACTCGGACGTGAAAACGTAACGGTCACGGCGCATTTAACTTCCTCCTTGTTTATTGGAAAAGGCGTGAATGTGAATTGTGAACAGTGAATGGGGCGGACAAAAGCTTCAAAAAGACGGTGTGGTTGTCGGCTTTCCCCTATTCACCATTCACTGTTCACGATTCACGCCGTCAAGAGTTTCTGATTGTAGCAATTTCCTGCGCCTTGGCAAGAAGGCGCTTGGTTTTCTCCAGGCTGGGGGATTCGGCATAGGTGCGCAGCAGCGGCTCCGTGCCGCTGGGCCGCAAGAGAACCCAGGAGTCGTCCTCGAGGATCACCTTCAGCCCGTCCAGCCTCCGCGATTCCCGCACCTTTTCTCCGGCGATCTTGGCCGGAAGCTTGTTCTCCAGCGCGGCCGCCCATTTTTCCTTGTCCGCGGGCGGAGCCTTTAGAGGGAAGTCCTGGCGCAAGAAGACGGATACGCCGAAGCGCGCCTCCATGTCCGCCCGGATTTCGGACAAAGGCTTGCCGCGGGCCAAAACCATTTCCAGAAGCAGGAGGCCGGACAAAAGGCCGTCGCGTTCCGGCGCCCACATACCCACGCCGTAACCGCCCGACTCTTCCCCGCCCAGCAGGACCTTCTCCTTCAGCATCCTCTGGACCACGTATTTAAAACCGATGGGGACGATCTCCAGCTCGAGGCCGAATTTCTTCGCGATCCTCTCGGACACGTAGCCGAGGGAAAATGCCTGCACCACTTTGCCGCTCAGTTTCCTCGTCTCCAAAAGGTGAAGGAGCAGGAGCGGAAAAACATGGTGCGGCGGAATGTAGCGGCCTTTCTCATCCACGGCGCCCAGGCGGTCCGCGTCGCCGTCGACGGCCAGGCCCAGGGCCGCTCCGTCGGCCAGGACGGCCTGCGACAAGCCGGCGAGGTTGGCCTCCACGGGCTCGGGGGCCATCCCGCCGAAAAGCGGGTCCCGCGCCGCGCGGAGCACGCGCCCTTTCACTTTCAATCCGGCGAAGAGGCGCTCCCACAGCTTCCCTCCGGGGCCGTGCATGCCGTCCGCCACGACCTTGAGCCCGGATTTTCCCCAAAGCTTCCTGTCCAGCTTGGAGAGCAGGAATTTCAAGTAGGCGTCGTCGGGGGAATAGGAGCGGCTGGGGAAATTTTCCGGTGGAGGAGGGACGTCGGCCTGGATCGTTTCTTGAATCTGCCTGGTGAATTCCGGATCGGCCGAGCAGCCGGCCGCGGCCTTCACCTTGAACCCGTTGAAGAGGGGCGGATTGTGGCGGGCCGTGATCATGACGCCGGCGCGGGCCTTGAGGGACCGCACGCTGAACGACAGGCCGGGAGACGTGGTGGCGCCGGACAAAAGAGTGACCTTGTGCTTCTGAGCCGCCAAAACGGCGCCGGCCGCACGGGCGAAGTTTTCGGAATGGAAGCGGTAGTCGTAGCCCACCACGACGTGGGATTTCGGCAGCAGGACGCGGCCCAGGGCCTCCGCCACCCGCCGCACGTTGGGAAACGTGAATCCGTCCCCTATGACGCTGCGCCAGCCGTCGGTTCCGAAAACGATTTCGTCCGCCGCTTTGGTCTCTTCCTTCATGTCATCTCCTTAAGGGATATCGGCGGCCCGGCGACGGGTTGCGCGCTCCGGCCGGCGGTCATGGCGCCCGCCGGAAAAACTCGGCGGTTTCGCCCAGGCCTTGCTCCAGCGTGCGGCTGGGCCGCCACCCCAGCCCCTTCCGGGCCTTCGCCGCATTCAGGCAGCTCCGGAACAATTCGCCCGGACGCGCCGGCTGGAAAACGGGGCGGGAAGCGTAGCCCAATTTCTTTGCCAAAATCCGGAACAAGTCGTTCACCGAGGCGGCGCGCCCCGTGCCGATGTTGAAGACGTCGTTGTCGCCGCGGCGCAGGGCCAATACGCTGGCCCGGGCCACGTCGCCCGAAAACACGTAGTCGCGCTGCTGGCGACCGTCGCCGAAGATATGGACGGGTTGGCCCGCCAACATCCGTTTGCAGAAAATCGCCACCACGCCGGCTTCGCCGTGGGGGTCCTGCCTGGGACCATACACGTTTCCGTAGCGGAACACCGTGTATTTAAGCCCGTGCAGGGCCCGGTAAGCCCGAATGTAATATTCGCCGGCCATTTTGGAAATTCCATAGGGCGACAGAGGCCGCGGCTCGTCCGTCTCGCGGGCGGGACGCGTGCACTCGCCGTAATAGGTGCCGCCCGAAGCCGAGAAAATGAATTTGCGGACTTTGTGCAGGCGCGAAAGCTCCAGGAGGTTCAACAAGCCCAAAAGGTTCACCTGGGCGTCGAAAACGGGATCGGCCACCGACTTGCGCACGTCGATCTGCGCCGCGTGGTGGTTCACCACTTGGAACCGGCCTTTCCTGAAAAGCGCGCGCAGCGCCGCCGCCGACCGCACGTCCGCCCGGACGAACCGCGCCCGCCGGGGCAGGTTGGCCTTTTTTCCCGTGGACAAGTCGTCCACCACGGTGACGCGGTGCCCCAGGGCGATGTAAGCATCGGCCACATGGGAAGCGATGAAGCCGGCTCCGCCCGTCACGAGGATATCCATCAATACGCTCCGTCCCCAAGCAGGATCGTCGGGAGGGTCTTCATGAGTATTTTCAAATCCAACCCCGGCGACCAATGCTCGATGTAATAAACATCCAGTTCGATCATCTGCTCATAGGAAAGCTGCGCGCGGCCGCTCACCTGCCACAATCCCGTGATGCCCGGCAAAACGTTCAACCGCTTCTTGGCCCATTCGTCGTAGGCCGAAGCCTCCCACAGCACCTGCGGACGCGGCCCCACCAGGCTCATCTCGCCGCGCAAAACGTTGATGATCTGCGGCAGCTCATCGAGGCTGTAGCGCCTCAGCCACTTGCCCACGCGCGTGACCCTCGGGTCATCCTTCATCTTAAAAACGGGGCCGAGGCGATCGCTTTTCTTTTTGAGCTCCTCCAGATAGTCGTCCGCGTTTGTGATCATGGTGCGGAACTTAATGAAATTAAAGGCTCTCCCTTTATAACCCGACCGCGGCTGACGGTAAAGAACGGGACCCCGGGAATCCAACCGAATCAGCAGGGCTATGAGGAGCAACGGCAAGACGGCCGCGGATATGATGAAAGTCGAGAACACCACATCGAACAGCCTCTTGTAAAAGTAGGTCCAGCCGTGGAGCGAGATCGGTTTCACGCGGTACGTCGGCAAACCCAGGGAATCGTCGAAAATGACTTCTCCCATGCGAAGCTCAAGAACGTCCGGGACGATGCGGAAGGGAACGTTCTGCTCTTCGCAGGCGTCGGACATGGCGATGAGGGCGGCGTGGTCCAAGTCGGGTTCGGCGGCGAACACTTCCCGGATGGGATGATCGCGGAGGAATCCGGCTATCTCCCGGGGATCGCGTGTCGTCTTATGGACCAAGTTGATTTCCTTGTGGCGCCCCAGGATCCGCTGAATGGCCTTCGACATGCGGCCGCTTCCCAGAACCAGCACCGTGTGGGGCTCCCACCACCTGAAGGCGACATGGCCGTACAACCATTTCATCAGCTCCCGGAAAACAAAAACGCCCGCCACGACGTTCAGCCCGCTGAGCACCAGGACCAGGCGCGAATATTCCTCCCGCCGGTACAGGAAGGTGCCCGCCATCACCACGAGCCAGCCCATGGCGACGCCTTTGGCGATCCGGACGATTTCGTCCATGGCGTCCATGTTCAGCCGCCGGTAAAAGCCGGACAACACGAAACTGAACATCCAAACGGCCAGCGCCATGCTCCGGAGCGGCACATACAGCTCCGGCGAAGGAACGCCTTTCGCGGCCGGGAACGCGTCCAACAGCAACGGCCAGTGGAACCGCATCCAATAGGCCGCCCGCAGGGACAGGTAGACGCAAAGCGCGTCCCCCAGCAAGAGGGCCGTCCGGTAAAAAAACCGGCGGAATCTGATGTCGGCGAAAAACCGCGGCATGGATTCGAGATTCTATGTCAATCGGGAGGGCAAATCAAGGCGCGGCCCGTCGGCCGGCAAAAGGCCCGCCTCAGCGTTTCTTCGCGCACACGGCCAACAGGTTCTGCGACACGATCAACGGGGTGGTTTGATTGCCGCGCACCCCGCCCAAGTCCACGGCGAACGAAAGCTTGAGCGCCGCCTCGTGAGCTTTCCAAAGCAGCCACCGGGACGCGCTCATGAAATCATAGGGGGCCGGACCTTCGGAATAGAAACGCGCCTCCAGACCGAAGGACGCCAAAAGCTGGGCCAAGCTGTTGGCCGTGAACAGGCGGACGTGGGTCAAGTCGCCGAACCGGTTGTAGCCGGCCCAGGGCGTGCAGGCGTTGGGCGTCGTCAGCAGGAGGCGGCCGCCCGACGCCACGGCCTCCGCCAGGCTCTCCAAAAATGGAAAAAGGTTCTTGTCTTCAAGGTGCTCGATCACATGGTTGCAGACCACGGCATCGTAAGCGCCCTTCTTGTCTTTCAACCATTCCGCCGCATCGGCCCGATGCACGTTGGGCCAGACGTGGCGCCGGCAGAGGGCGAGGCTGGCTTCGCTGAGGTCGAGACCTTCGATGTTCGTGTATCCTTCCTGCATTAAATAATACAGGAAATGGCCGGCGCCGCATCCCACGTCCAATATCCGAGCCGACTTTCCCCGCGGCAGATGCTCCTCAAAATACCAATGGAATTTTTTCGCCGTGCGCGGATACTCCTCGGGAGAGAAGGCCTGGGTCACGCCCGACACCTTCTCTCCATAATCTTCCATGAAGCCGGGGGATGGGTTCGTCATTTTCGCTCCTTGATCTCGCCGTTCCGGGCCAGTCTCTCCAAGAACGCGGAAAAATGGGAAATGAAATTCCGCCGGCTGAAGCGCAGTGCCGATCGGCGGATGCGTGAAGGATCAAATTGGCCGGCTTCGCAACGCAGGACTGCATCCCGCAGAGATTCCGGCGTTTGAGAATCGAAGAAAACGCCGGTTTCCCCCTCCACAACCGTTTCAAGGGCTCCTCCCCGGCCATAGGCCACCACGGGCCGGCCCGCGGCCATGGCCTCCACGGGCACTATGCCGAAATCCTCCTCGCCCGGAAAAATCAAAGCGCGGCAGCCGGCGTAATAGTCCGCCAGCCGGGAAGACGGCACCCAGCCCGCGAACTCCACGCGCGGGCCGGCCAGGGCCTTCAAGCGTTTTTCCTCCTGGCCCCCGCCCACGATCACCAGTCTGCGGTCCAGGGACCGAAATGCCTCAATGGCCGTGTCCACCCTCTTGTAGGGCGCGAAGGCGGTGACCATCAAATAATAGTCGCCGGGCGCTTTCTCATCGGGAGCAAATCGGTCCACGTCGACGGGGGGGTAAATCACCTCCGCCTCCCGTCCGTAAAAACGGCGGATACGGTCCCTGACGTTCTCCGAGTTGGCGATGAAGCGGCTGACTCCGGAGGAAGTCCTCACGTCCCACTTCCGCAGCCGGGGGGCCAGGACCGACATGGCGGCCCTGACGGCCCAGGACGCCCGCCCCGCCCCGAAATAGTCCGGGTACTGGTCCCAAACGTAGCGCATGGGCGTATGGCAGTAGCAAACGTGCGGCACGCCGGCGGGAACCCGGACGCCCTTGGCCACGCAGTGGCTTGAAGAAACAATCAAATCATAACCGGCCAAATCGAACCGCTCCGCGGCCCAAGGCATGAAGGGCAAAAAATGCCGATACCTCGACTCGACGCCGGGGACATTTTGAAGCGGCGACGTAATGATTTTGTGCGATTCAATGGCCGTCGACACGCTGCCCGGGATATGAACCAACGTGAAGATATCGCTGTCGGGAAAGACCTCGCCCAGGGCCTCCAAAACCTTTTCCCCCCCTCGCATCCCCGTCAGCCAATCGTGAACCAGGGCGACTTTCATGCCTCCCCCGCGAGCGCCGCAGCCGTTGCGTCCAGAACCCGGCCGACGGACAATTGCTTGAGGCACCTCTGTTCGTAAGGACAAGGCGGGAAAACGCCGTCGTCTCGATAGCAAAATTGGCAAGGCACGGGGTTCATGAGGACGCGGTCCCGGCGACCGCCGGGACCCCACACAGCCGGATTGGTGGGGCCGAAAAGGGCCAAAACGGGACAGCCGACCCTCGCCGCCAAGTGCATAAGGCCGCTGTCGTTCGCCAGGCAAAGAGCGCAACGCCGCAAAAGAGCCGCCACCGTCATCAGGGGGCCTGCAAAAAATCGGATACGCCCATCCTTCACCGTCATGCCTCGACGAAAATCGGCCAGCTCTTCCGGCGTTCCCAGGATCAACACCCTCTCATCGGAAACCGCCAGGCGGGCCGCCAGATCCGCATAGTTCTCCAATGGCCAACGTTTCAGGAGGAACTCCGTTTTAGGATTTTTACCCCCCCCCGGCACAAGGGCCACCACTTTCTCTTTGGGCTTAAAACCAAGGCGCCTCCATTCGCGATCAGCTTCTTCCAAATGTTTCTCGGGAATGAAAAAGGCCGGGACCTCAGGCCGCGCCTCACTTTCAGGAACCAAACGGCGGGCCGCCGCCAAACAACGCTCGGATTCATGTCGGTTCGGCGCGTCCACCTCCCAATCGGTCAAAAACGCGTGACCGGCGCGGGACAGGCCCGCGCGCCGAGGAGCGCCCACAGCCCGCGCGAACAAGCGAAACGACAAGGAACGATGCAGGAGCAGTATTGAGTCAAAGCGTTTGCGTCGGAGCCGAACAACCAGACGAAACAAAGCAAAAAGATTCCGAACGCTTTTTCGAAAGAACACGGCGTCCTGGCAGGGGATCACCTCATCGACTCCGCACTGCCCTTCCACGACGGCAGACGACCAGCCGCCGACAAGCCAGGCGATATGCGCCTGCGGAAAGACCCGGCGAAGAAAAGACGCCGCCGGATGGGCCATCAAGCAATCCCCGATGGCGCCGATTTTAATAATTAAGATCCGCTGCGGCATACCCGCTTTGAGCTTGCCCATTCCTTTGATCAGAAGATATTTTTCGCGGGGGAGGGCCGAGATGACGCCGCCGGATCGTATGGCTCGGCCAATGATATTTTACGAGTTTCCCGAACAACATCCTCGTAAGCCGCCCTATAGGACGCCCGGTACGAATTCTCCCGGTCTTCCAGCCCTTCGTTCCGGCGCAGTCGCTTGCGCAAAAGGTAGCGTTTTAAAAGCGCCAAGGCCCAGGGCGCGTGCTTTCTGTAATACAAAATTTGGCTTTGCCGATAGACCAGAGAAACAATACCGGAGGAATCGCTTCCGGATTGGCCCAGAAGATGCGAGACCTTGGCCGCGGGTAAAAAGTCCACGCCCCACCCGGCGCGAGAGAGGCGGCGGCAGAGATCCGCATCTTCGAAATACAGCTCAAAATTCTCATCGAACCCGCCCACGGACTCAAAGGCCGCCTTTCTAACCATCATGCACGCGCCGCAAATATACGGGACGCTCCGGAGCCGCCTTTGCAATATTTTGACGCACTTCTTCCGCCAAAACGAACCTTGAAGCCGGGATGGCGCGAACACCCTTTGAAAGAACTCGCCCAGCAAGACAGGATTCCACCCCCAAGACATCTGGATGATCTCGCCTCCCGGACTCAACAATTCCGGACCCACCGCCGCCGACCGAGAATGGCTGTCCAGCCATCGCGCCAGCACCTCCAGCGCATCGCCGAGAAGAACGGCGTCGCTGTTTAAGAAAACTAAGTATTCGCTCCGTGCAATTCGGGCTCCCGCATTGCAGGCTTTTGCGAATCCGAGATTCCGCTGATTTTTGACGACGCGCACGGCCGGAAACCTGCGAACCACCTCTTCCGCCGTCCCGTCGGACGAGTTGTTGTCGACAAGAATGATATCCGAAACTCTGCCAGCCGGACGACCCAGGAGGCTTTGAACGCATTCCAGCGTCAGCTCGCGCGTGTTGTAGGATGGGATGATGACGGAACAGCTCACGCGACCTCGCCGGCTCGCGGCCTTTTCAAGACGTCCTCATAGAACCGTTCAATAGCCGGGGCGATTTTTTCGGCTGAAAACACAGCCTCGGCGCGGCGGCGCGCGCGTTCGCCCAGGGCCTCTCTCTCGGCTGAAGAAAGGGCCAAAGCCACAACTTCGTCCGCCAAGGCCCGCGGGTCGGCGGGTGCAACCAGGCGCGCAGCATCGCCTACCACGTCGGGAATGGAACCCGTCTTTGTGGTCACCACGGCGCGACCGCAGGCCATGCTTTCGACCAAAACATATCCGAATTGCTCCTGCCATTTGCGGGCCGGACGGCTGGGCAAGACGAACACATCGGCCAGGTTGTGGAGCGCCGGGATTTTGTCGTAAGCGACGAAATCTCGAATGATGACGGCCCGCTTCAAGCTTTGCGCCGCACGCCTTATCTTGACGGACAAAGGGCCGCTGCCGACAAACACGAATCTTGCGCGCCCGTTTGTTTTTTCCAGGATGCGCGGCGCGGCCGCCAGAATATCTTCCACACCTTTTTCCCGCACAAGACGGCCGACAAACAGGACAACGACGTCGGAATCGGACACCCCCAGTTCCTGTAAAAGGCCTGGATCCTTGCCGGAAGGGCGGAAGCGGTCCAAATCCACGGCCATGGGTATGACGGCGATCCTGGAGTCCGGCACGCCTTCCTCCAAAAGCATGCGGCGCGTGGTCTCCGTTACCGCAAGGAAACCGTCGATGCCGCTCTTCGCCAGGCGCTTGCGCCGCCGCCGCCATGGATGGGTTTCGCCTTGGCCGGGAATGTTTTCCCAGACCGTCGCGACCAGCCGCTTATATAGGCCTTTAAGCCGCAAGCATTGATAAGTGGTTGTAAAATGAGTTTCACTGGCATGGACGATATCCGCATCGGCGACGATGTCTTCGAGCCCCCGAAGGCCATAACTTCGTCCAAGAATCCAACTCAAAGCCCGATTGAGGCACACGGGCCCGCGGGAAGAAACACGCTGAAGCCAAGCCCCCCAAACGCCCGCCTCTCGAAAAAACATGCCCGGGAACGTTATGGGGAGATCGTAAAATCTCCAATCGCCTCCCACCGCCGTAAACTCATGCTCACGAGCCAGCGGAGCGTAGGCCTGAAGCTCCCAAGGATTTAAATGTGGGCCGCGGATGAATACGATTTTCATGGTTCCACGGAGGAAGATAAGCGCTTTGCGCGGCCAAGCAAAAGGCACGAAGACGTAAAAATCAACAATTCTGTAGCGACCGTCGTCCAGGCGGCGCCCACGGCGCCCCATCGCGGGATGGCGTAGAAATTGGCCGCCACGTTAAAAACCACGCAAGAGGCGGCAACCCAAGCGTTGTAAGCCTGCCGGCCCCGAAGGGTTAAGGCGGTACTAAGAAGATAATTGGGGTAAAGAAAAAAAAGGGCCGCGCTTAAGATTTTTAATATATTTTGTGATTCTAAAAAGGCCGTCGATAGAAAAAAGTAAGGAAGCCACACGGCCACTCCATGGAGCACGATCACGCCGCCCACGGCGAGAATCAGGGAATATTTCAAATACTTCCACAACGGGCCGTTGTCCCCTCCCGCCGCCACGCCGCGGGAGAGTCGGGCGGTCACAGCCGCCGCAAAGGCAGCCGGAACAATGTTGGAGACTTCAAAAAATCTGTAGGCAGCGCTGTAAAGTCC
>JBQTIM010000113.1:0-11646 GCA_052388135.1 Elusimicrobiota bacterium | reverse complement strand
GGATGGCGGCCAGGGCCAGCACCATGCTGACGCTGGAGGTGATCAGGACGAACGTGTTCAGGGTGGCCAGGGGCCGGCCCATGATGGCCTCGTCCGGCACGCCGAAGGCGGGACTGCCCAGCCGCAGGACGATGTAGGAACTGATGAAGGCCCCGAAGAGCATGACCTCCGAGGCCAGGAACACCCACATCCCCAGTTTGCCGTTGGGAATGCCGGTGGAGTTGTAAGGCGCCGCGGCGCTCATCGGACGGCCTCCGCGTTCTGGGCCACCCAATCCTTCTTGGCCCCGGCCGCGCCGTACTCATAAGGCCCGCGGTGGACCCGCGGTAAGGCCGTGAAATTCCCGTGGGGCGGCGGCGAGGGGCAGGCCCACTCCAGGGTGGTGGCTTCCCAGGGATTCTCCGGCGTCTTCTCTCCCCGGAACAGGCTGTTGAACAGGTTGTAGATGAAAGGGAACTGGAAGAACAGCAAAAGCACCGCCGACGCCAGCATGACGTAGTTCAACCAGAACGTGGACAGGTTGTGGACCTGGGGCGTGAAGTCGAAAAGCCGCCTCTGCACGCCCGCCATGCCCTGGATGAACATGGGAAAGAAAATTCCGTTCATGCAGACGATGGTGCCCCAGAAATGGATGTTGCCCAGGCGGTCGTCCATTTTCCGGCCGAACATCTTGGGGAACCAATGGTAAATCCCCGCCATGAGGGCCACCAAGCTGCCCGTCACCACCACGTAATGGAAATGGCCGATGACGTAATAGGTGTCGTGAAGGTGGATGTCGGAGGGCAGGAAACCGAGAGGCAGGCCCGTGAGGCCGCCGATGCCGAACATGGGCAGGAACGCCAGCGCGAAGCGCATGGGGATGGTGAAGCGGATGGAGCCCCCCCACAGGGACAGGATGAGGCACGTGAGCAGCGCCACCGACGGGATGGACACCACCATGGTGGTGGTCATGAAGAACTTGGCGATGGAGGTCTTGATGCCGGCCAGGAACATGTGGTGCGCCCACACCAGGAAAGAAAACACGCCCAGGAAAATCAAGGCCCCCACCATGTGCTTGTAGCCGAAGATGGGCCGCCGCGTGTTGTTGGCGATGATCTCGGCCACGATGCCGATGGCCGGCAGGAGGAGCACGTAGACCTCCGGATGGGCCAGGAACCAAAAGAGGTGCTGCCACAACAGGGCGCTGCCGCCGCCCGCCGCGGGATGAAGGTCGCCGCCCACCACCAGCCCCATGGGAATGAAAAAGCTGGTGCCCGCCACGCGGTCGAGCAATTGCAGAATGGACGCCGACTGAAGCACCGGGAACGCGAACAGGAGAAGAAGCGCCGTCACGAACTGCGCCCACACGAAGATCGGCAGGCGCAGCCAGCCCAGCCCCGGCGCCCGCATGTTCACCGTGGTGACCACGAAATTGATGCTGCCGAAGAGGGAGGAGGTGATGATGAACGTCATGGCGATGAGCCAGGCCGTCTGCCCCGCCGAGGCGATGTTGGCCAAAGGCGGGTAGGACGTCCAGCCCGACTGGGCCGCGCCGCCCGGCATGAGGAAGCTGGCCAGCATGACGACGCCGCCCAGGAAATAGGTCCAATAGCTCATCATGTTGAGGCGCGGGAAAGCCATGTCGCCGGCGCCGATTTGCAGAGGCAGGAAATAGTTTCCGTAAAAACCCACGCCCAGAGGCACGATGCCCAGGAACACCATGATGGTGCCGTGCATGGCGCCCAGCTGGTTGTAGGAAGAGGGCAAAAGCGCCCCGCCCGGCGCGAAGTTCTCCAGGAGCAGGGCCCCGATGAGCGGCACCGGCCGCCCCGGGAACGCCAACTGCCAGCGGATGAGCAGGACCATGCCGAACCCCAAAAGGAGGAAGGTCAGCGCGGTGAACATATATTGGAGCCCGATGACCTTGTGGTCCAGGGAGAAAACGTATTTCTGGATGAAGGTCTGCGGCCCGTGATGATTTTTTTCGGTCATATTAAATGTCTTTCCGGATCTAAGAAACCATTCAACACATTCTGCAAAGCCCCAGGGGCTCCACCCCTGGACCCGGGTTACCTTTCTCTTGCTTGTCCAAGAGAAAGGCAACCGAAAGAGAAGGACACTCCCGGCGGCTTGTGACCGAGCCGCGAAGCGAGGAAATGGTTGTAGAGCGCCAGCTCGTAAACCATGCGCGTCCTTTTTGAGGGCGCCTGCGGAACTCGCTCGATTTTCGCTAGCGCGAAAATCGGCTCAGACATCCTCGGCGCCACGACCCTCAAAAACGCGTGCTCAAACCACCGCAAGGGGCCCCGAAAGCACACCCTCGGTATTCCTTGCCTACTCGGCCCAATCCTCGGCGGGGGCGGCGGGCGCGGACGCGGCTTTCTCCGCTTGCCGGGCCTGTTCCCAGGCGGCGAAATCCTCCGGCGAGTGGACCACAACCTCGCCCCGCATGACGTAATGGCCGGTGCCGCAGAGCTGGGAGCAGACGATCTCGAAAACGCCCGTGCGGTTGGGCTCGAACCAGACGCGTGTCTGCATGCCGGGCACGATGTCGTGCTTGGTCCGGAACTCCGGCACGAAGAAACTGTGGATCACGTCCTTGGACGTCATGCGCAGGATGGTGGGCTTGCCCAGGGGCACGTGGAGGACGTTGCGCATCACCACGTCGTCGGCCGCGTCGGCGTCCTCCTCGTCCAGGCCCAGGAGGTTGCCGAAGCCCATCCTCTTAAAATCCCTCTTGCCGAATTTTCCGTCGGGCCCCGGGTATTGGAACCCCCAGGAGAACTGCTCCGCCACCAGGTCCACCACCAGGGCTCCGGACTCCTCGGGAAACTTTTCCTTGATGTGCGACCAGATGGGCATGCCGAAAAAAAAGATGAGCCAAATTTCGAACCCCAGGATCACGGCGTCCGGCAGGAACGAGGCCGCCGCGCCCTTGATGGGCGCGTGGGCCGGGGCGCCGGGCCGCCGGCGAAACTTCACCAGGCAATAGGCGAAGAACACGGCCCAGAGGACGAAGATGACCAGCATCACCCCGTGCAGGAGGTTGAGGGAGAAGTCCAGCCTCTCCGCGTAGGTGGAGGCGGCCACCGGCAGGCCGAAACGGTAATTCTGCGCGAGGTCTATCACGTCACTCGCTCCAGTCGCTGACGGCGGAGGCGGGGCGGAGGGAGAAAAGGTATTCCACCAAGGCGTCCAACTCGTCGTCCTTGAGCTTTTCCCCCCACGCGGGCATGTATAGGAACGGGTCGGGGCCCGAGGGATCGGCTTTGTCGGGATGGCGCACGCCTTCGCGGATTTTCTGTTTGAGCTCTTCCTTGGAGTAGCCGTCGGCCACCAGCTTCAAGGCGGGGATCTTGCCGCCCACCACGTTGTTGTTGGGATAGCCGCCCGCGCCGGCGGCGCCGTGGCAGCTGTTGCAGCCGGCCTTGTTGTAGATGGACTCCCCGCGCTTCACGGGGTCGTCCATGAGAGCGGGCGTGTCCCACGGGCGGCGGCCCTCCAGGTAGGCGTCGCCCTTGAGGCTGCTCAGATAGGTCGTGATGGCCTTGCGCGCCTCCTCGGGAATCTTGAAATTGGGCATGTTGGTGTCGGGCTTCCAATCGTGGGGATCCTTCATCCAAAGGTCCAGCCACTCGGCGCTCTTGCGGTAGCCGACGAAGGTGAGGTCGGGACCCACGTTGGAGCCCTCGCCGCCGATGCGGTGGCACGCTTGGCAGCCGTAGCCCAGATAATAGGCTTTGCCCCGGGCTTCGGGGGTTTTGGCGCGCTGGCAGGCGGGGAACGCCAGCGCAGCCGCAAGGATGAGGGGAATGCTTTTCCGCACGTTCGCTCCGGAGGGAAATCGCTTCGTGAAAATTTTCACAATATCATAATAAAAACGGCCGTCCGTGCGCAATGGACGGCCTTACAGCATCGCTAAGGAACGCGGATCAGTTTTTGGCGGCGGTGAATTTCGGCTCGACTTTTTTCTCCATCAGCGCCGATTCGACGTTTTCGCCTTGCCGGACGGGAAGGGATTTCTCCTCCTTCGCGCGCGGCCGGGCGTTGAACATGGACCGGAACCTCACGGAAAAAAGTAACCCGTATCGTGACACCATGACGGCTCTCCTGGGTGCGAAGCGGCGGAGGCGATGCTCTTCCTCCCGTCGGTAAACCCAATATAACCCCGACGGAGAAAGCTGTCAAGGAGTTTTACATGCAGTTACAAATCAGTTACATGCGAGAGGGATCGCTTCAGGACCGCGAAGGTCTTTTTCAAGTCCTCGGTCGAAATGGCGAGGATGGGCATGAGGACCACCACGTCGCCCAATGGACGCAGCCACAAGCCCCGGGCCAGGGCCGCGCGGCAGACTTTTTGCGCCGCCCGGGCCGCGGCCGGGAAGGGACGGCCGGTTTTTTTATCCGCCGCCAGCTCGATGCCGGCCATGAGGCCGAATTGGCGCGCGTCGCCCACGCCGGGCAGGGCGCGGACTTCCTTTAAGAACTTCCGGAGCGCCTTGATTTTCCCGCCGAGGGAGCGCGGCATGCCCGTCGACCGGAACAGGCGCAGGTTGGCCAGGGCCGCGGCGCAGGCCAGAGGGTTGGCGGTGTAGGTATGGCCGTGGAAGAACGTTTTAAAATCCTCGTGGCGGCCCAGGAAGGCGCGGTAGATTTTCTCCCGCGCCAGGGTGGCGGCCAAAGGCAAATATCCGCCGGTGAGCGTCTTGGCCGCGCAGAGGAAGTCGGGTCGCACGCCTTCGTGCTCCACGGCGAACATTTTTCCGGTGCGGCCGAAGCCCGTGGCCACCTCGTCGGCGATGAGAAGGACGCCGTTGCGGCGGCAGAGGCGCTCCAGGCCCCTCAAGTAACCCGGCGGCATGACGAGCATGCCCGCCGCCGCCTGGACGCCGGGCTCCACGATGGCGGCCGCCAGCCGTCCCGCCCGGGCCTTGAGGATTTTCTCCGCGCTCGCGAGGCACTCCCAGCGGCAGCCGGTTTCGGCCCGTAAATTGCCCGGCCGGGGCGTGAAGTTCCGCGGCGTTCCATCGGGTCGGAACCGGCCCGCGTAGCCGGCGGAGCCCGCGCCGGGGTCTTTCTTACGGTAGGGGCACCGATAGCAGGAAGGGCTCATGGCGAACCGGGCCTTGAACAGCAGGGGCTTGAACTTTTTGTGAAAGAGCCGGATGCCGCCCACGGAGACGGACCCAAGGGTGTCGCCGTGGTAGGAATTTTCCAGGGCGAGGAACTCGCGGCGCCGGGAGCCGCCGTCCTTCTGAGCCCAGTATTGATAAGCCATCTTCAGCGCGACTTCCACGGCGGTGGAGCCGTTGTCGGAATAAAACACGCGCGAGAGCCCCGGCGGCGCCAGGCGGACCAGCTCCCGCGCCAAACGCACCGCCGGCTCGTGAGTGAGCCCCAGGAAAGTGGTGTGGGCCATTTTTTTCAACTGGGCGGCCACCGCGCGGTCCAGGGCCGGATGGCGGTGGCCGTGTGCCGTGACCCAAAGGGAAGACACGCCGTCCAGGTAGCTCCGCCCGCGCGCGTCGGTAAAGCGCATCCCGCGGGCGGAACGCACCACCAGCGGGTCCGCTTTTTCCCACTCCGCCTGCTGGGTGAAGGGGTGCCAGACGTGCTTCTTGTCCCAGCCGGCGAGGAGAGAATGATGCCGGGCGTTTTTCATTTTCCCGGACGAGCCACGGTTAAAAGCCGCCCGAGGGGGCCTGCGGGCTTTTTTCCGCTTCCGCTTTTTCGAAAACGCGGCAAAGGCGTCACCGGCAACCGCGTCAGGCGCCTCAGCATGGGGAGGTTGGTCCGCTCCGCCAAGCTTTTCCCGCGGTAGCCGCTCACCACGATGCGCTCCACGGTCAAACCCCGGCGCCTCAAGGCCTCCAAGGTCAGCAAGGGGTGGTTCAAGGTGCCGAGGCCGGGACGCGCCACGATCCAAACGGGCAGGCGGAAGCGGCGGGCCAGGTCGGCGGCGGTGAAATTGTTTTTAAGGGGGACCAGGGCGCCGCCGATGCCCTCCACCACCAGGAAAGAATATTTGCGCCGCAGGCGCCGGTAGGCGGCGAGGACTTTTTCTAACGGCGGAAGGCGGTGGCCCGTGAGCGCCGCGGCGGCCGGCGCCAGAGGCTTGGGATAAAACACGGGGGAGATTTCCGAGAGAGAATCGTCCGCGCGGGCGGCGGTTTTCAGAGCCCGGGCGTCGGCCCAGCCGCCGCTGATGTAAGGCTTCATGACGCCCACGCGGACGCCGCGCCGGCGCAGGGTCTCGGCCAAGAGGCAGGCCACGAGAGTTTTTCCCACGCCGGTGTCGGTGCCGGCGATGAAGACGCCGCCCTTCGGGTTTTGCGTCACGTCACGCCCGCCGCCCCGGCAAGGGCCGGGAGCCGTTCATTTTTAAATCCGCGGATGCCATCTTCGCCGGACGACGGGCTGGAACCCGCGTCAATTCCCGTGCCCGGAAAGGAGGGCCGCGGCCCGGTCCACGTCGTCGGGGGTATGCTCGGCGGTGAGGGAAAAGCGCAGGCGGGCGGTGCCTTTGGGCACCGTGGGCGGACGCACGGCGGGGATGAACACGCCGTTTTCCCACATACGGCGGGCCGCATCCAGGGCGGCCTCTTCGCCGCCCACCACCCAGGGCACCACGGGGCCTTCGCCCGTTGATCCTCCCAGCCAATCCCGCAGGCGCGCGCCCAGGGAGAACAACCTCTCGCGGCGGGCCGGCTCCGTGCGGCAAATGTCCAGGGCGGCCAGCGCCGCCGCCAGGCAGGCGGGCGGCAGAGCGGTGGAATAGATGAAAGAGCGGGACCGGTTGTGCACCCAGGCCACCAGCTCCTTGGCGCCGCAGGCGAAGCCGCCCAAAGTCCCCAGGGCTTTGGACAGCGTGCCCATGCAAACGTCCACGTCCTTCTCCAAGCCACAGGCTTTCACCAAGCCGCGGCCCTCCGGCCCCCACAGGCCCGTGGCGTGGGCTTCGTCTATATAGGTATGGGCGCCGTAACGCTTGGCCAGAGCCACGATGTCCCGCAGGGGGGCCAGGTCTCCGTCCATGGAGAAAACGCTTTCGGTGACGATCCAGCGGCGGCCCTTGCCGGCCGAGCGTTTGAGAACTTTTTCCAAATCGCCGGCGTCGTTGTGGCGGAAAACTTTCAAACGCGCGCGGGAGAGCCGAGCGCCGTCCACCAGGGACGCGTGGCAAAGGCGGTCCAGAATCACCGTGTCGCCGGGGCCCATGAGGGCGGGCAGAAGCCCCGTGTTCACGTGATATCCCGACGGAAAAACCGCCGCGGCCTCGGTGCCTTTGAAATCGGCCAAGGCCGCCTCCAGTTTGTCGTGCAGCTCCAGCGTGCCGCCCATGAGGCGCGAGGCCGTGGCGCCGGCGCCCCAGCGGTCCAGGGCCTCCCGGGCCGCTTTTTTCAGCCGCTCGTCCCCGGCCAGTCCCAAATAATTGTTGGAGGCGAAGTTGACGAAATTGCGCCCCTCCAAGCGAACCCGCGCGCCCGGCGAGGATTCCAGAACGCGGAGGGTCCTCAGCAGGCGGGCGTCCTCCAGCTCGCGCAGGCCCTTGCGGAAATGGTCGCGCAGGGAGGAGGTCATTTCCCCACCACGGCGGCCGCGATGGAGCCGCCGAAACCGAAGGAAAGGGCCGCCGCCGCGCGGACGTTGCGGGCGCGGGATGTTTCCGGAATGAAATCCAAATCCGCCGTCTCCGGGTCCGACAAGTTCAGCGTGGGCGGCAAGATTCCGTCCCGCAGGGCCAAAAAAGCGAAGGCCAGCTCCACGGCGCCGGCCGCTCCCATAAGGTGTCCCGTGGCCGCTTTCGTGGAGGAGACCGCCGCCCCGCGCCCGCCGAAGACGGCCGTCAAGGCCAGCGCTTCCAGCCGGTCGTTCAACGCCGTGCCCGTGCCGTGGGCGTTCACGTAGCCCACGTCCCCGGCGGAAACCCCCGCCCTCGCCAGCGCCCTTTCCAAGGACCCGGCGATGCGCGCGCCGTTGGAGTTGAACCGCGTGGCGTGGTGGGCGTCGCAGGCGAAATCCCAGCCCAAAAGCGTTCCGTAAATCTTCGCGCCCCGCCGGACCGCCGACGCGCGGCTTTCCAGCAGGAACACCGCCGCCCCTTCGCCCATCAAAAACCCGTCGCGCCCCCTGTCGAAGGGCCGCGGCCGCCCGCTCTTGGAAAGCACGCCCAACTGTTCAAACCCCGACGTAAAAAGTGGATGCAAGGAGGATTCCGCCGCCCCGGCCAAAACGAAATCGCACCGCCCCTCCCGGATCCACTCCGCCCCCGCCATCACCGACTGCAATCCCGTGGCGCAGGCCGAAGACAAATTCATGACGCTCCCCGTGACGCCGAACTCCCGCGCCAAGCTCCGAGGAACAACATCGGGCTGAAGAATCGAAATGGGATGTGTTTGTGTTTTTTTCGACGTGCTTTCCGGGGCCCCCTGCGGCGTTTTGAGCGCGCCTTTTTTCCGGAGCGGGAGGCCCGACCCGATGGCCCCGATGGGCCGTTGAGGGGCCTGAGTGGAGGGCCGCCGGAAAAGGGGCGCGCGGAAGCCGCCGGGGGTGTCTTCTCTTTCGGTTACCTTTCTCTTGGACAAGCAAGAGAAAGGTAACCCGGGTCCGGGCCGGGAAGGCCCGGAACTCAACTCCGCGATTTTATTTTCTTCCACGATCAAAGGTTTGCTGCAACTCACCAAACAACCCCACCGCTCGCCCAAAGATTCTTCTAAAAACCCTCCATCCCGCAAACACTCCCGCGCCGCCGCCAGCGCCAGCTGAACCGCCCGCGGCGACTCATCGGAAGGCAACGGGCAGAGGCCCACGCCGCCCGCCAGGGCCGAGCGGCCGGCCGTCAAACCCGCCCACGAGGATTCCCGGTCCGCCCCCAAGGGCGAGACCACCCCCATGCCCGTAACGACGATCTCAGGCCACGCGGGATTCAAAAGGGATCACCTGTCCGGAAACGGATTTCAGCTTCGACAGCGCCACGACAAAGTCCCCCAGTTCGTCCGCGTCCGCCAGCCGGCCCAGAACGTGCTCCTCCAAAATTTTGTCCCGCCCCTTTTCCCACAGCGCGTCGTTCATTTCCGTGCGGTGGAAACCCGGCAGGACGGCGTTCACGCGGACGTTGAATCGGCCCAGCTCCCGCGCCGCGGTTTTGGTGAGGGCCGCCACGCCCGCCTTGGCGGCGGCGTAGTTGGCGATGCCGAAAGCGCCCCGCAGGCCCGCCAGGGAGGACACGTTGAGGATGCAGCCCTCCTTTTGCCGCGCCATGTGGGCGGCGGCGGCTTTCAAGCACCAAAAAACTCCGCTCAAGTTCACGTCGATGACCTCGCGCCACTCGGCCTCGGTCATCTTGAGAATGGTCCGGTCCCGCGCGACGCCGGCGTTGTTCACCAGAACGTGAAGGGAGCCCCATTTCGCCGCGGCGTCATCCACCAGCTTCCGCGCCTGGGCGGGATCCGCCAAATCCGCTTGCCGCGCCTCCGCCTCGCCGCCGGCGCGAACGACCTCCGCCGCCACCTCCCGCGCCTGCTCCAGCCGCGAACGGCAGTGGACCGTCACCCTGTGCCCGGCGCGGCCGAAGGCCAAGGCCACGGCCCGGCCGATGCCGCGGCTGGAGCCGGTCACCAAAACGTTCAGGACGGAAGCCGCCACGGGCCGGCGAGGAAAGGCGGCGTCAGCCGCAGGAGCCCGGCCGGGAAGGTTCTCCGCATCCCCGCGCCCCGGAGCCTCCCTTGCCCGAAAGCAGAGCCACGCGTTCCGACAAGTCCGGCGCCGGCGGCGTGGACGTTTGGCCCAGAATTTCAAAACCCATGTCGCGGATCATCTCCAGGTCCGCCGCAGGCGCCTGGCCCTCGGTGGTGAGGTAGTCGCCGATGAAGATGGAGTTGGCGACGAAAAGCCCCAGGGGTTGGAGGCTTCTCAAGTGCACCTCGCGGCCGCCGGCGATGCGGAGCTCGGCGGCGGGGCAGAGCAGGCGGAAGAGACAGAGGATTTTCAAGCATTGGACGGGCGTCAGCCGGTTCAACCCGGCCAGGGGCGTTCCCGGAATGGGGATCAGGAAGTTGATGGGGATGGAATCCACGCCCAGGTCCCGCAGGCGGTAGGCGGCGTCCAATATGTCCTCGGACGTCTCGCCCATGCCGAACAGCGCGCCCGAGCAGGAGGAAAGACCGCCGGCCGCGGCTTTCTTCACCGTCTCCACGCGGTCGTCGAAACCGTGGGTGCCGCAGATCTCCTTGTAAAACCGCTCGCTGGTGTTCAGGTTGTGGTTGTAGGCGTGGACGCCGGCGTCCTTCAAGACGCCCGCCTGTCCGTCCTTCAACAGGCCCATGCAGCAGCAGACCTCCAACTCCGGAAAACGCTCCTTCACTTGCCGCACGGCCCCGGCCACCTGCTCCACGTCCGCATCCGACGGACCGCGGCCCGAGGCCACCAGGCAGAGCCGCGCCGCCTTGTTGGCCGACGCCTGGGACGCCGCCGCCAGAATTTGTTCCGCGGACATGAGGTTGTATTTGTCGATGGGAGCCTTGGAACCCTTGGCCTGGGAGCAATAAGAGCAGTCTTCCGGGCAGAGGCCGCTTTTGATGTTGGCCAGGAAGTTCAGCTTCACGGTCTTGCCGAAATGTTTGCGGCGGACGCGATGGGCCGCCGACAAAAGGGTCAAGGCGTCCTCCTCCGGCCAGTCCAAAACGGCCCGGGCTTCCTCCCGCGTCAGGGCCTCGCCGCGCAGGCTTTTCTCCGCCAACTCGAAAGCGTTCATGGGATCTCCTCGTCGAAAAGTTTCGAAAGCCCGACGTTATCAAAGCCTCGGAATAATGTCAACCGAGCGTCGAGCCGCCGGTTGACAATGGAAATTCCGTCCTTGGAAACAACGGGCGGGCCGAGCAAGGCGGCGCCCGCCCGGCGGAGAAGGGGGCGCCGCGATCAGGCTTCGGGGAAGAAACGGCGGAGGTGGTTCTGGAGGCGGCGGTGGTCTTCGGCCTGGACGCGGTCGTCCTCCACCACCACGAACTTGAGTCCGGTGAGGAAATGGCCGTGGACGTCCGACGGGCGCGTCCAGGCGACGGAGCCCACGGCGGTGAAGTTTTCCCCCTTTTCCATGTGGATCCGGATGGACAGGGTGGCGCCGCGGGGCAGTTTTTCGGAAAGCTCCAGGCAGAGGCCCATGGGGCTGATGTTGGCGCTTTCGGCGAGAAGGAAGGGCTGGACGTCTATGGGGACCTGGGAGGCGTCGTCGCCCATGACCTTGTAAAGGATGGGCAGCCGCAGATCGAGGCGGTGATAGCGGCGCTTGTCCGCGGCCGCGTCCTCGGGCAACGCGCGGAGGGCGGGGCCGGGAACGGTTCGCTGGGGCCTCCGCACGCGGGTGATCCCGCCGGGAGACCAAACGTAGAGAATCTCTTTCGCTGAAGCCGCCCGCCCCTGGCTCATTCCTGCTCTCCTAAGGAAATTCGCGCTGATCGGGTGAGAGTAGGCCCCCCGGGCCTTTCTTATATACCCCTCGACCGACGGAAATTCAAGGAGTTTCGGAGCGGGACGACATCTCCTCGGGATCCGACGCGCCGAGAAGCTCCGACCCGCTTTTGATGACGTTGCGGACGACGGCGACAAACGAGAGACGGAAGGGCTCGCGTCAGCGCGGCTCCCCAAGCACGCGGCTGGTTTCGTTAAATC
>JBQTIM010000112.1:0-7118 GCA_052388135.1 Elusimicrobiota bacterium | reverse complement strand
CTCGTGCGGCGCATGCGGGCCAGCGTGGTGGTCATGGGCCCGCTTCTGGCGCGGCTGGGCCGGGCCCGCGTGTCCCTGCCCGGCGGCTGTTCCATCGGGGCGCGTCCGGTCAATTATCACATCCAGGCTTTCGAGCGCATGGGGGCCGTCCTGAGCGTTGAAGAAGGCTACATTTCCGCCGAGGGCCGGTTGAAAGGCGCGGCGGTGCGCCTGCCCTTTCCCAGCGTGGGCGCCACGGAGAACGCCCTCATGGCGGCGGCGCTGGCGCCGGGCGAGACGATTTTAAGCAACGCGGCCCGGGAGCCGGAAATTCAGGACCTGATCCATTGCTTGCGCTCCATGGGCGCGCGCATTCGGGGCGAGGGAACCTCCACGTTGAGGATACAAGGCGCGGCGAAGCTGGGCGGCGCGCGGCATCGCGTGATTCCCGACCGCATCGAGGCCGGCACTTTCCTGGCGGCGGCGGGCATGACGCGCGGGCGCATCCTGCTCAAGGATGTTTTGCCCGGACACTTGGGGTCTGTGCTCAAGGCTTTCCAGCGCGCCGGCCTGAACGTCAAGGCCAGGGACGGGGGCCTGGAGGCGGCGTGGACGCGGCCTTTAAAACCCGTCTCCATCCGCACGGCGGTGTATCCGGGTTTTCCCACGGACATGCAGGCCCAATGGATGGCCCTCATGGCCACCGTCCGCGGCCGGTCCCGGGTTGTGGAGAGCATTTTTGAGAATCGCTTTCTCCACGCGCTGGAGCTCATCCGCATGGGCGCCCGCATCGAGATCAAGGGGAACATCGCGGTGATAGACGGCGGACGCCGGCTGTCGGGCTGTCCGCTGATGGTGTCCGACCTGCGGGCCGGCGCGGCCCTGGTTCTGGCCGGCCTGGCCGCGGAGGGGAAAACCAAAGTCCTGCGGGTCTATCACTTGGACCGGGGCTACGAGCGCATGGAGCGAAAGCTCCGCGCTTTGGGCGCCCGCATCCGCCGCGTCCCCCAGTAGCCCCGGACGGCGCCCGCCCGAGCCCGGACGGGCAATTTGATATACTTCCATTTCCAATTTTATGCGGGAAAAAGTTGATAAAATACTGGCGTCCATCCGGCGGGAAGGCGACCGGGCCGTGGCCCGCGCTTTGCGCCGCTGGGACGGCGTGGATTTGCCTCCGGGCCGCTGGCGCGTTCCTTCAAGCCGGGTTCGCGACGCCCTGAAGGGTTTGCCGGCGGAGAGCCGTTCCGTTTTGTCGGAGGCCGCCCGGAACATCCGGCGGTTCCATCAAGAGGAACGGAGGCGGCTGCCGGTTTCGTGGACGAAATCTTACAGCGGCCTGACCGTGGGCCAGCGGATCGGGCCGGTGGATTCCGCCGGGCTGTATATTCCCGGCGGCCGGTTCGCTTATCCCTCCACCGTTTTAATGACGGCCATTCCGGCCCGCGCGGCCGGGGTGCGACGCGTCGTCATGGCCACTCCTCCCCGGCATCTCACGGCGGAGGTCTTGGCCGCCGCCGCGCTGGCGGGCGTGGATGAGGTTTATCAACTGGGCGGCGTCGCGGCCGTGGGCGCCCTGGCCTACGGCACCCGTTCCGTGCCCCGGGTGGACCTCATCGTGGGCCCCGGCGGCGCCTGGGTGACCGAGGCCAAACGGCAGGTTTTCGGCGCAGCGGGGATCGATCTCCTGGCCGGCCCCAGCGAAATCGTCATCCTGGCGGACGCCGGCGCGCCGGCGGACTTCGTGGCCGCGGACATGATGGCGCAGGCCGAACATGGGCACGATTCCCGCGCCGTGGTCGTTTCGCCGGACGCTCGAGCGTTGTCTCGGGTCAAAGCCGCGGTGGAGCCGCGTTTCCGCTCCCAATGCGAATTCGTGAAGGTGCGGGATTGGCCGGCCGCCGCCGCGAAAGCCGACGAGCTGGCGCCGGAGCACTTGTCGTTGTGCGTGAAAGATCCGCGCAAGCTTCTGCCGTTGATCCGCAACGCCGGCGCGATTTTTCTGGGGCCGTGGTCGCCGGTGGCCGCGGGAGACTATTGGGCCGGGCCTTCCCACGTCCTGCCCACGGGCCGCTCGGCGCGCTTCTCCTCCGGGCTTTCCGTGCAAACGTTTTTGAAGAGGTCCAGCGTCATCGGCCTGTCGCGTGCGGCGGCGCGGAAAAACGCCCGCGCCATGGCGCGGCTGGCGGAGCTGGAAGGCTTGGCGCGCCACGCGGAATCCCTGCGGGCGCGGTCGTCTTAAAAGGAGTCAGCCGCTCGACCGGCGCCTCCCAACCCAACGAAGCGAGCAAGGTCCCATGAGCCAACGCGCATCGCAACGAACGCGCAACACCACCGAGACGCAGATCCGGATGCGGCTGAACCTGGACGGCGCGGGCCGTTACCGGGTCAAAACCACTTTGCCGTTTTTGGACCACATGCTGGAACTTTTCACCAAACACGGCAATTTCGACCTGGACGTGAAAGCCGCCGGCGACACCCACATCGACGACCACCACTTGGTGGAGGACCTGGGCATCGTTTTGGGCGAGGCCCTCGCCGAAGCCCTGGGCGAGAAGCGCGGCATCACGCGCTACGGCCAGGACTTCCGGCCGGAGAAGAACGGCGGCCGGCCGCGTCGCGGCGCCCGGCCCGCCGGCGCGGGCCGCGCCCTCACGCCCATGGACGAGACTCTGTCCTACGTGGCGTTGGACCTTTCGGGACGGCCTTATCTTGACTACAAAGTGAAATTCCACCCCCAGAGCAAAGCCCCCTTCAGCTTCGAGCTTTTGGAGGATTTTTTCCAGGCGCTGGCCTTCAGCGCCAAGATGAACCTCCATGTGAAGCTCCTGCAGGGACGGAACAACCACCACATGGCGGAATCCATTTTCAAAGGCTTCGCGCGCGCCCTGTCCCAGGCCGTGGCCGTGGATCCGCGCCGCGCGCGTTCGGTGCCGTCCACGAAAGGCCTGCTGTGACGGCGGCGGCGCGGGCCCGAAGCGCAAAGGCCGGGACGAGGCACGGCGGTTCCCGCCGGGCCGGAAGGACCCTGGTCGCCGGAGTGGTGGATTACGGCATGGGGAATTTGCGGTCCGTTGCCAAATCCTTGGAGGCCGCGGGAGCCGAGGTGGTCCTGGCGGATTCCGCCCGCAAGCTGGGCGCCGCCGACCTTTTGGTTGTCCCGGGCGTCGGCGCCTTCCGCGACGCCATGTCCGCCTTGCGGCGCGCGTCTCTGGATAAATTCATTCGCCGATGGACGGCGGCCGGCCGTCCGTATTTGGGGATCTGCCTGGGCCTCCAAATGCTTTTTGATTCCAGCGAAGAGGCGCCGGGCGCGCGGGGTCTTGGCATCCTGCCCGGTCGCGTGGTGAAATTCCGCCCGCGCCGCCGTTCCTTGAAGGTGCCCCACATGGGCTGGAACCAGGTGTCGTGGAAGCGGCCCGTTTTGAAAGGGAACGAATCCTCGTCTTTTTATTTCGTCCACTCCTATTACCCCCGGCCGAAAGACCGCAGCGTCGTGTGGGGGGAGACGGACTACGACGGCCGGTTTTGCTCGGCCGTGGCCTCGGGCAACATATTCGCCACCCAATTCCATCCGGAAAAAAGCGGCGACGCCGGCGCGCGATTTTTGCGCGAAGTCCTGGCGGCCGTTCCTTCGCCATGCTGATCATCCCGGCCGTGGATTTGAAAGACGGGCAATGCGTCCGCCTGATACAGGGCGATCCCGCCCGGCAGACCGTTTATTCCAACGATCCTGAAACGACCGCCCGGCGCTGGGTTGATGAAGGAGCCGCGCGCCTGCACGTGGTGGACTTGGATGGCGCCCTGGGTTCGGGCGAAAATCTCGACGCGGTCCTGAAAATCCGCCGCGCGGTGAAATGCGAGATCGAGTTCGGCGGCGGCCTGCGCCATCCGGAACCGGCGCGGAAGCTTCTGGACGCCGGCGTGGACATGGTGGTGATAGGCACCGCCGTCCTGGACGATCCTAAGTGGGTGCGCGATTTGATTTGGGACTTTCCCGGCCGCGTCATGGCGGCCCTGGACGCGCGCGGCGGCGAGGTTTTGGTGAAAGGCTGGAAGACGGCCGCGGGAAGGACCTCCGAAGATGTCCTCAAGTTGATCGAGGACATGGGCTTTCGGGAGATCATCTGCACCGACGTGGGCCGCGACGGGATGTTGTCGGGCGTGAACATCGCGGATTTGAAAAAAGTGCTGGCCGCCACCTCCCTGTCGGTCTACGCTTCCGGCGGCGTTTCCTCTCTGGAGGACATCCGCTCCCTGAAAGAGCTCGAAAACGAGCGGCTGAAAGGCTGCGTCGTCGGCAAGGCGCTTTATGAGGGAAAATTCTCCCTGAAAGACGCATTGGCCCTGGGCTGACCATCATGCCATCGGCGCGCGGGCGCGGCGGCGCCGCGGTTTCCCTTCTTTTCCGATCCTGATGCTTTCCCGGCGGATCATCCCTTGCCTGGACGTGGACGCGGGCCGCGTGGTGAAGGGAACGAAGTTCGTCAATTTGCGGGACGCAGGCGATCCTGTGGAGGTGGCGCGCCGCTACGACCGAGAGGGCGCCGACGAGCTGGTGTTCCTGGACATTACGGCTTCGGCCCATGGGCGCCCCATCCTGTTGGACGTGGTCCGCAAGACCGCGGAGCAGGTGTTCATCCCTTTGACCGTGGGCGGCGGCGTGCGCGCGCTGGAGGACATCCGCGTCCTTCTGAGCGCCGGAGCGGACAAAGTGTCCATCAACACCACGGCCGTCCGGGATCCCCGGTTCCTTCGCCGGGCGTCGGCCCGGTTCGGCTCCCAGTGCGTGGTGGCGGCCATCGACGCCCGCCGGAAGAACCCGGCCCGGCCCGGCTGGGAAGTGTTCATCCACGGCGGGCGGACGCCCACGGGTTTGGACGCCGTGGCCTGGGCGCGCAAAGCCGCGGCGCTGGGAGCGGGGGAAATCCTGCTGACCAGCATGGACCGGGACGGAACGAAGGCCGGATACGATCTCGACCTTTTGCGGGCCGTGGCCCGGGCCGTGCCGGTGCCCGTCATCGCCTCGGGCGGCGCGGGCCAAGAGGCCCATTTCCTGGAGGCGTTCCGGGCCGGAGCCGACGCCGCGCTGGCCGCCTCCTTGTTCCATTTCCGGGAGCTGTCCATCCCGAAGTTGAAGCGCTATTTACACCAACGAAAGGCGGCCGTGAGACTGTGAGCCAAACCCCCGATTGGATCGGTACCGTGAAATACGACGAAAGAGGCCTGGTGCCAGCCGTGGTGCAGGACGCCGGCGACAACGCGCTGTTGATGGTGGCCTACATGAACCGCGAGGCGCTGGAGGAGACCCTCCGCACGCGCCGCGGCGTTTTCTACAGCCGCTCCCGCGGCAAGCTCTGGCGCAAAGGCGAGGAGTCCGGCAACTTCCAGGAAGTGAAGTCCATCGCCCTGGATTGCGACAAGGACTGCGTCCTCATCAAGGTGGAGCAGAGGGGCGGAGCCGCGTGCCACACGGGCCGCCGATCCTGCTTCTTCCATCACGTGGAGGAAGGCGGCGCCCTGGACGTGCGGGGAGAGATTCTCTTCAACCCGGACGAGGTTTACAAGAAGAAAAAATAATGGGCCGCTGGATTTTCCTATTGGCGCTGGGCGGCGCGGGCGCCCTGCTGATCCGGGGTTTCCTTCTGGAAGGGATCGTCGTGGCCTCGGGCTCCATGGAGCCGACTTTGTACGTGGGGCGGCACATTTTCGTCAACAAGATGGCTTACCGCTTCAGCCCGCCGCGGCGGGGAGACATCGTGGTCTTCGCGTCTCCCGTGGAGAACAAAGACCTCGTGAAGCGGGTGATCGCCGTGGCGGGAGACCACGTCCGCGTCGAGCGCAAGCGCGTTGTCCTGAACGGACGCCTCTTGGAGGAGCCCTACGTGAAGCACACCCGTTCGGGCGAGATGCTCCAGGGCGACAACTTGGACGTGGGCGTGATCCCGCCGGGGCAGGTCTTCGTGCTGGGAGACAACCGCGACCAGTCCGGCGACAGCCGCGACTGGAAGGACGCCCGGACGGGCGAACATATTTTTTTCATACCCGTGGAGCGAATCAAAGGAAAGTTGATGGGAGAATGATCCACCCAGGCCTGCCCGAGTTCAAGCGCCTCGCGAAGGGCTGTTCCATCGTGCCCGTGTCGCTGGAGTTCCCGGCGGACGAGCTCACGCCCATGGCCCTGTTCCGCGCCCAATACGCCCGGCATTCCGCCTGCTTCCTGCTGGAGAGCGTGGAGGGCGGGGAGCATTTGGGACGCTACTCCTTCGTCGGCTTCGATCCTTATCGGGTGGCCCGCGCCCGGGGGGAGAAGGGAGCCTGGAAAAAATTGCGAGCCTTGATGGCGGACCACAGGGCGCCCGAGGTTCCCGGCCTGCCGCGCTTTTACGGAGGCGCGGTGGGGTTCGCCACCTACGACATGGCGCGGCACTTCGAGGACCTTCCCCGGCGAACCCGCGACGATTTGAAACTCCCGGACTACGTCTTCATGTTCACACGGGACATGTTCATCTTCGACCATTTGAACCACACGGTGCGCCTCGTCCGCTGCGTCCGGGTGCCGCGCAACGGGTCGTTGGAAAAACTGCACGCCGCGGCCGGCCGGGATTTGCTGCGCCTGGCGCGGAGCATCCGCCTCAAACCTTTGAAGCTGGCGCCCATGGCGGAACCGCGGGCCGGGGCCGTTCCCGAGGACCCCGCCGAGCGCAGAGCGTTCATGGCGAAGGTGGAGAAGGCCAAGGAATACATTTCCGCGGGGGACGTGATCCAAGTGGTGCTCTCCCGCCGCCGGGCTTTCGCCGCCAAGGCCGACCCGCTGGAAATCTATCGGGCGCTGCGGCGCATCAACCCATCGCCCTACATGTATTTTCTAAAAGACGGAAAGACCCAAGTGGTGGGGTCCAGTCCCGAAATGCTGGTGCGCTTGGAAGGCCGGCGCGCGGAGACGCGGCCCATCGCCGGCACGCGCCGCCGCTCCGCCGACGCCGCGGCCGACCAGGCGCTGGAGAAGGAGCTGTTGGCCGACGCCAAGGAGCGGGCCGAGCATCTCATGCTGGTGGACCTCAGCCGCAACGACTTGGGCCGCGTGTGCCGGCCGGGCACCGTGCGCGTGCCGAATTTTATGTTCGTGGAGCGCTACAGCC
>JBQTIM010000111.1:0-7819 GCA_052388135.1 Elusimicrobiota bacterium | reverse complement strand
GATGGGGGCGCTTTCCGTCCCCACGGCCGTCAGGCTGGAGCCGGTCCGAACCCGGATGGGGTTCGTTGCGTAGGCTTTGATCACCACGCCGGGCTCGATGGTGAGGTGGCCGGGCTGGCCGCCGTCTCCCACCATAGCTTGGTAGCTTTCCGGCATGACATACGCCAGGCTTCGCACGCTCCAGGTGGAGGAGCCGGTCAGCGTCCCGTGGACCGTAATGCCATTGACGCCATTGGACGCCGCCGAAAGGCCCTGGCCATCGTGAATCATGGACAATGGATCCATGTGAATGGCGGCGCCGGAATTGCTCGTGAGAGACAGGGATCGAAATGTGGGGCGGGCGGATGACAGAGCGAGCCCGCGGCCAAAGCGGATGGAAGCGTGTTCCAAAAGCGTCGCGGCGTCCTCAACGCCATCCTCAAAAACGATCTGGCCCCAATCGCCCGGCGCCGGGGTCGAGGCGCCGCCGTCCGCATTGGAGTCTGATCCATCGGCGGCGTCGTCCTTAATAGATGTGAAGATGACGGTTTGAGCGCTTGAACCCAAAACGCGGAGGGCGCCGGACTGAACAGTTAAATTGACGCCCGCTTCCGCCTTAACCGTGACGCCCGCTTCAACGGTGAGAACCGCTCCGTTGGTGATGATGACATGATCCGAAAGCAGTATGGGACTGTCAGCCGACGTCCAAAGAGTATCCGAGGAAATGGTTCCGTTTACAACCTGAGCGCGAATGGGGGCGCCCATCAGAACGGGAAGAAGAAGTCCCGCCGCGAATTTTCTTGAAGCGATGGCAACGGTGCGCTGCCGTGAAACCGTCTTCTCGCCGATAAACGAGAATCGCACACGGATTGCCGATAGATACGCATAATGCTTGGTCATGGGATGTGGCCAAGTTTAGCATAAGGCAATAACTTTTTTTATTAAGAAGTTGTAAATTATTTGCAAATTCATCAACTGGGTCACACCCCAGAAAGACGCTGGGTTGGAAAAGGCGGGAGCGGCGGAATGAAAACGGCCCGGGCAGAGGGATTAGGGCCGGGGAAAGGGGCGGGAGGGGGTGTTAGCGGAGGGCGGGGGTGGGCAGGGGAGCGTGGGCGCCGTGGATCAGATAGGAGAAAAGGGCCACGCAGCGGCGGCCCGGCAGGTCGGGCATGGCGGAGCGGCGGGTGGGGCCGGCGGAGTCCACGGCTTTGAGGACGATTTTCTTCCTTCCTTCGGAGCGGATTTTTTCCACCGCGCCGTTCAGGACCGCGTAGGCTTCGTCGCGCAGGACGTCGGAGTGCGGCAGGAAGAGCCTGTTGAGGAAAGCCACGATCTCCACGCGGCCGCCGGAGTCTTCCAGGACCAGGGCGTTCTCCAGGCCCAGGTGGCGGCGGCGCAGGGCTTGGGACACTTCGTCCCGCTGGTCGAGGATGTCGCGGGTCTCCACGGAGCGGGAGGCCTTGGCCTCCATGCGGGAGAGGAGCTCGGCGTCTATGTCGTCGTCGGGAGAGAGGGCGGGAACGGGCGCGGCGGGCGGCGCTCCGGCGGAAACGGCGGCGCCCAGAAGGGCGGAGGCCGGAATTTCGACTTCGGACGGGGCGGCCGCGGCGGAGGCTCCGGGCTCGGCCGCCGCCGGCGCGGCGGGGGCGGCCAGGAGCGCGTCCCGCTGTTGCAGGGCTTCTTTGGCGCTGACGCCGCGGGCCGGCGCCACGGGTCCCGGCAGGACGGCGCCGACGCGCGGGGTAAGGTCCGCCAGTTCCAGGTCGTCGGCGGGCGGCTCGGGGGCCGGTTCGGCGGCTTTCATCAATTGAATCTGCTTGTCCACCTCCACCTGCTGTTCCACCAGGGCGGCGTCGTCCTTGCCCAGTTTTTTCTCGACGATCTTCTTGCTGCAAAGCATCATGTATTCCCGGGCCTGGGCGTGGTTGGGCTCCAGTTGGAGGACTTTGACGAATTGCTTGATGGCTTTGTTGTATTGGCCTTTTTCGTACAGCTTCAGGCCGTTGCGGACCATGGTGTTGACGTCGGCGGCGGGCGCCGGCGCGGGCCAGGCCAGGGCTCCGAAGAGCAGTGCGGCCAGGAGGAGGGGCCTGGGCGAGCGTCTCATCGCGCGCCCACCTGAAGGCTCGTGACGCGGCCGCGGTCGCCGGGCCCGGAGGAAACGGCCACGATGCTTTTGGGGTCCATGAGAAGCTCGTCGGCCAGGAGGGCCTTCCATTTTTCAAGGCGGCGGTCGGTGAGGGACTTGGCCGGCGGCGCGTCGTGGACGACCAGGCGGAAGGGCGCGCCGGCGCGGCGGCGGAGCTGGTCCACGGCGGCTTTCACCAGGGGCAGCATGTTCTTGGAGAAATCGGCTGAGTTTTTGTCGTAGAGGCGGTCGTTGACGAACTCCACGTGCAGGATGCCGGCCTGCTCGTATTGCAGGGCGTCGAGCTGGATGGGCTCGCCGAAGAAGCGCCGCGCCTTGCCGTCCTTGTCCGTGGTCAGAAGGACGGGGCTGTAGGCCGGGCCGGCGCGCACGACGGGCCGGCCTTCCTCGAACCCGTCCCAAACGAAGAAGTCCTCGGGGGGCGCTTCCCCTTTCAGGCTTTTGACCACGCGGTTGGCCTGGTCCACGACGCTGAATTCCCAGGAGACCGTTTCGATGGGCTTGTCGTGCGGGACTTCCATGCGGAAAAAGGGCGGCGCGGGAAGCCGGGCCGGCAGGGAATAGGCGGTCTGGCGCGAGTCGGGGGCCATGAGCTTGCTTTGCTGTTCCCAGCTCATGTGGCTGACTTCCTCCGTCAGGATGCGCTCGATTTGGCCCTCGCGGGCCAGGCCGGCCACGTCCTTCAAAGGCACGTCCAGGGACGGCGGCTCTTTGAGCACGGGGATTTCGTCCTTCGCCTCGCCCGTGACGGTGACGTCCAGGTTCTCGCCCGAACCGGCGGGCGCGCCTTCGGCGGCGGGGGCCGCGTCGCCGGCCGGAGGGTTCTCTTGGGCGGGCGCCGCCTCCGCTTGGGATGGGGCCGCTTTGTCCGCCGCCCGGGCGGGAGCCCCGTGCAGACGGACAGGGGCCGCCAAGGCCGACAGAGCCGCGAAGACCACCGATGCCGCGAAAAGGTCGAGTCGTGTTTTCATAGCCTCACCGTACGGAAAAGTTGAACGTAATGGTGCCCGTCTGCTCTTCGTATTTGTCCGGCGGAAGGGGCGCGAACAGCCACTTGCGCAGGGCCTTCACCGCCAGTTCGTCCATCGCTGGATATCCCGTGGTGCGCACGAGGAAAATGTTGTCCTTCACCCGGCCCTCGGGCGTCACGGTGAACTGGAGGACCACAGCGGCCTCGATGGCCTGGCTGCGGGCCCATTCGGGATAAGCCGGAACTTCCCGCTGGACCACCGCCCGGTTCTGCAGTGGGCCCGTGATCAAAAACATGGGCTTGGGCGCGCGCACCACGCGCTTGACGGGAATGGGCAGGCCGGCCGGCGCCGTGATGGCCGCGGGCTGGGTCCCCGCGGGGCCGGAACCGCCCAGGGAATTGTCCGCCAGGGTCTTTCCCGTTTTCACGGGAGCCGCCGCGCCGCCGGCGGGAACGCGCGCCGAGCCCCCGGTGGCGATGGCGCCGGCGCCGCCGCTTCCGCCGGCCAGGCCGGTCAAGCCCTTGGCCGAGGCCATCTGGGAAGGATCGCCGCCGCCCTGCAGAGAGCCTTTGTCCTTGACCACCGGCGACAAAATGGATGAATCCGCCCGGGCCATGCGGCCCACGGGAACCACGACCGCGGCCGCGCCGCCGAGCTTGATGTCGTCGTCTCCGCCGATGGAGCCGGGCATGGCGTCCTTGGACACCTGGAAGCCGCTTTTCCCCTGGAGAGCGGGCCCGCCCGCCCCCGCCAAACTGGAAAGACGCGAACCGGCCGGCGCCGCCGCGCCGGGGCCCGTCAGCTTGATGTCCTTGGCTGGCCCGGCCATGTTCAAATTCTTTTGGAAGCCGGCTTTCCCCTCCAGCGCCTTCCTTTGCTGTTCCAGCTTGTCCGCCAAAGACTTTGCCTCAATTTTGGAGGCGTCCGGCGCCTTGATGAGCTGGTCCAGTTTTTTCGGCGCCGCGGGCGGCGGCACGTTGACCGGCTTGAAAATCGGCGGCGGCTTGACGGCCTCCACCTTCTTGATGATGGCTTTCACCACCTGGGGCGGCGCCGGCGGCAGGGCCACGGGCTTTTCCTTGCGCTTCTGGATCTGCTCCTCGATATAGTCGATGTTCACCAGGCGCGATTTCCCCTTGGCGCCTTTCTCCGGAGCCTTTATGTGCAGGAGCATCAGGGGCGAATGCAAAGCCAGGGCCAGCGCCAGAAGCGCGGCGTCCAGCGGCAGGGGCTGGCGTTGATAAAGGGCGTCCCAATGCCGCACGCTATGGAGCCTCCTTGAAGGGCTCGGTGCCCAGGGAAATCTTTTTCGCGCCGGCCTTCTTCACGGTCTTGAGCAAGTCCGTCAGGCGGCCGTACACCACGACATGGTCGGCGCGGAACACCACAAGCACATCATCCCCCTGCTCTCGGATGAGCAAATTCATATGCTTGGGCAGGTCCTCCAGCGTCACGAGCTCCGTGTCCAGGGCCATGCGCCCGTCGGGGGCCACGGTGAGGGTGATGCTGTTTTCCTTTTCCTCCTCCGTGCGGGCCTGGGGCAGCTTCACTTCCACGGGCGGCGTGTCCAGCATGGGCGAGATGATGATGAGGATCACCAAAAGCACCAGGCACAGGTCGATGACGGGGACGATGTTCACACCCCCGATGGCCGCGTCGTCGTAGCTGCGGACCTTGCTCACGACGGCTCCTCCTCCCCCGCCTTCTTGAGGAGGGACACTTTCTCGGCCCCGTTGAGCTTGGCCAAATCCAAAACCTCCACGACCTTGCCCACTTTCACGCCGTTCTCCGCCGTCACCAGGACGGGCCGGCCCGCCGATTCCTCGAGGCGCGCGCGCAGGGCCGCCATGAGCTGGTCCAGCGATTCCGCCGGCGCGTTGTTCAGCGTGTAGACGCCCTCCGTCGACAGGGAGATGATGAGGGGCTCCGGCGGCTTTTTGTCGTCGTCGGGCTTCAAGTTCACGTCCTTGTCGGCCTTGACCGCGGGCGTGGCCACACGGATCATGGACTGGCTGATCATGGGCGAGAGCACCATGAGGATGATGAGGAGCACCAGCGTCAAGTCCGCCAGCGGGACGACGTTGATGGTCTCGGTTTCCGATGATTCTTGCGACGGATCGTTCATAGAATTATTTTCAGCCTAAAGGCGAAGCGGGGGCGGCCGAGCCGCTCTGTCCCGTTCCCCGTTCGCTTTTGCCCGCCGTTAAACTTCCTTCCCGCCCGAAACCATGAGGGCGATTTCCTGCCCGAAGATGTTGAGGCTGTTGAGCACGTGCTTCAGCTTGAAGTTGAAATAGTTGAAGATGAGCGCGGCGCTCACGGCCACGGCGATGCCGGCGGCGGTGGCGATGAGGGCCTCGGAAATACCGGCCGCCACGATGGCGGGGCCGCCGGAACCCGACAGGGCCAGGTCGCGGAAGGCGCGCATGACGCCCAGCACCGTGCCCAGAAGGCCCAGCAGGGGGCAGATGAAGCTCAGCGTGCCGAAGAGCCCCAGCCGCCGGCCAAGCAGGGCCTGGGTGCGTTGATAATACAAGCCCAAAACGCTGTCCATGGTCTCGCGGTCCTTGGTTTTGGCGGCGGTCAATTCGGCTTCCAGGGCCTGGGCCACCAGACCCTTGCCTTCGGCGGCGAGGCTTCTGGCGTCCTCCAACTTGCCGGCCAGCACGGCCGCCTTGATGCGCTTGAAAAGCTCCGCGTCTATGCCGGCCATGCGGGAGAAATAGATCCAGCGCTCAAAAAAAACGGCCACCAATATCACGGACAACAAAAGCAGCACCGGCATCACCAAGCTGAGCTTCATCATTTCTATGAACGACATTTCGTGCATTTAAGCAGGCCTCCCTGGGAAGTGAGAAAGTGATGGAACGAAACCGCTGAAAACCGTCATTGCGCCCCGCCCTGCTGGAGGCCGTTGACGCATTCCTGGGCGGCGGCCTGGCTTTGGGGGTCGGCGGCGTTTTGCAGGACGTCCCGGCAAACCGCCAGAGCCCTGTCCGGCTGGGACTCCGTCAGGTAAATGTTGGAAAGCTGGAGGAGACCGGAGATGCGGTAAGGATCGGCCTTGTTGGCCGTGGCGCGCAGGAGCTCGTAGGCCTCTTTTTCCTGCTCCGTTTTCTTCAGCTTCTGGTAGCAGCGGGCGGCGCCGAAGTAGGCCTCGGGCGCCTCGGCCAGCGACGCGGGCACGCTCTTGTAGGCCTCGGCGGCGCGCTCTTCCTTGCCGGATTTTTCCAGCAGGGCGCCCATCTGCAGATAGACCGCGCCGGCGTCCTCGGCGTCCGGATAGAGCTTCAGATATTCCTCGTAGGCCGCGGTGGCGGCGTTGACGTCGTTGGACTTGGCGTAGCAGAGGGCGGCGTTCAAGGAGGCGTTCTTGGCCATGGGATCGTCGGGGAAGGCGCGGGCGAAGTCTTTGAAGGCTTCGGCCGCCTGGGCGAACTCGTTGCGGTTGAAGAGGCTGATGGCCATGTGGAATTTCGCCAGGCTGATCTGGCCGTCCTCGGGATAGGACTGGATGAAATTCTGATAGGCCGGCGCCGCCTCCTGGAACTTTTCCTGGAGGAAGAACGACTCGGCCCGGTAAAACGAGGCCTGGGCCGCCAGCGAGGAGGACGGGAACTCAAAGATGATCTTCTGGAAATAGTCCCGCGCCTTGTCGTAGTCCTTCTCGTTGTAGCGCTTGGCGCCTTCCTCCCAATAGATGTCGGCCAGGACGGGCGTCTTGGGCTGGTTCTTGGTGAGCTTTTCGATCTCGGCCGGGGATTTCTTGGCTTGGAAGTAGGCGGTCTGCAGAAGTTGCAATACGCCGGGCGCCCGGGGGTCGTCGGGAAAGCGGTTCAGGAAATCCGTGTAGTGAACGATGGCCCGGCCGAAGTCGCCCGCGTTGTACCAGCATTGGCCGATCTGGAGCCGCGCGTCCTTGGCGAATTCGGTCTTGGAGTAGGCTTTGATCAGGGTCTCGTAGCCCTTCACGGCCTCGGGGTATTGGGCCATGTCGAAGCGGGTCTTGGCGGCGCGGAAAAGGGCGTCGGGCGATTTGCCGAACCTGGGGTGGGCCTTGACGAGCTTTTCCCAGGCCGTCACGGCGTCGCTGTAATATTCGGCCCGGTGCAGGGCCAGGCCTTCGCGGTACATCGCCACGGGCATGTCGGAATGTTTGGCGTCGATCGTTTGGAAATTGCGGTAGGCGGCGGCCGCCTCCTCGTAGTTCTTGGCGTTGTAATGGACGTCGCCGGTCTTGAGCATGAGCGCGCCCATGAAAGGCTTGTCGCCTTTTTCCGAGGCCGACTGGAACGCCCGCTGGAGCGTGAGGACGGCGTTGTTGACGTCGCCCTCCTCCACGTAGGAAACGGCCTGGCCGTAGACGGCCTGGGCCATGAGCGGGTGGTCGGGCGGGGCGATGTCTATGAATTTCTGGTAGGCGTCGCGGGCCTCGGGGCCGTTCTTCAGCTTCAGGTGCGCCTCGCCGATCCAAAAGAGGGCCGCCGGCTGCTTGGCCCGGACGTCGGTGTTCAGCGCGCTCCATTGGTGGTTCACCTGGGTGACGATGGGCACGTATTGGCCGGACCGGAAGTAAGCCAGGGCCATGAGGTGCGCGCCCTGGGCGGCGAAAGCGGTGTCGGGGAAGCGGTCCACCAGGAGCTGGTAGGTTGCCACGGATTCCGGCGCGCGGTTCAGCCGGCCCAGGCAGTAGCCCTGGATGAGAAGGGTCTTGGGC
>JBQTIM010000110.1:0-7918 GCA_052388135.1 Elusimicrobiota bacterium | reverse complement strand
ATCATGCCCACTTCCAAGAGCAGGAACCAGAAAAAATATTCCTTCACGCGGTTCTCGATGTTGAAGGAGGCGATGATGGCCACCAGGGACAGGAGGGCCGTGAGCATCATCGCCTCCTTCAACATCGAGAACCGCGTGAAGGAATATTTTTTCTGGTTCCTGCTCTTGGAAGTGGGCATGATGGGCGTGTTCGTGGCCCTGGACCTTTTCCTGTTCTACGTTTTCTGGGAGATCACCCTGGTGCCCATGTATTTCCTCATCGGCATCTGGGGCGGGCCCAAGAAGGAATACGCGGCGGTGAAGTTTTTCCTTTACACCCTGGCCGGCAGCGTGTTCATGCTGCTGGGCATGCTGGCGCTTTATTTCTCCAGCGAGCCCCGCACCTTCGACATGATCGAGCTGATGGGCCAGTCGGGCCGGTTCGCCCGTAGCTTCCAGATCTGGGTGTTCATGGCCCTTTACCTGGGCTTCGCCATCAAGGTGCCCGCGTTCCCGTTCCACACGTGGCTGCCGCTGGCCCACGTGGAGGCGCCCACGGCCATCTCCGTCATCCTGGCGGGCGTCCTGCTGAAAATGGGGACCTACGGCATCCTGCGCATCTCTTATCCTATATTGCCGCTGGCCACGCAGTGGTTCGTTTATCCGCTGGTGATCATCGCCTGCATCAACATCGTCTACGGGGCGTTCTGCGCCATGGCCCAGAGGGACATGAAGCGCATGGTGGCTTATTCTTCCGTCAACCACATGGGCTATTGCCTGCTGGGCATGGCGGCGGTGGCGGGGCCCAACGCTTCGGCGGGCATGTCGGGCGCCGTTCTGCAGATGGTGACCCACGGCATCATCACCGGGTCGCTGTTCCTTCTGGTGGGCGTTCTCTACGACCAGGCCCACACCCGCAACATCGACGAGTTCGGCGGGCTGGGGCTCAAGCTGCCCGTGTTCACGGGCATCATGATCGTGCAGGCCATGGCGTCTTTGGGTTTGCCGGGCCTGGCGGGGTTCGTGTCCGAATTCCTGTGCTTCCTCGGAGCTTTCGGCGAAAGGTCTTTCCGCCTTTGGGTGGTGCTTTCGGTGCTGGGCATCGTCATCACGGCGGCTTTCTTCCTGAAACTGCTTAAGGACGTGTTCCTGGGCGAGTTCAACATCCGCTGGGAGGGCCGGCTCAAGGACATGAGCCCGCGCGAGCTGGTGACGACGGTTCCCCTGGTGGCGCTGACGATCCTGCTGGGCGTGCAGCCGCACTTGGCGCTGAACGTCATGGACAAAACCTTGGCTTCCATCATCGACAAGGTTCAAGGAAAGACGGCCGCTCCGGCGGCGGCCCTGCTGGAGCCCAAGGCGGCGCTTGCCGCCGACGATAAAGAGGCGGCCCGCGGTTAAACCATGAACCTCGCCCTCCTCGCGCCGGAACTTATCCTCACCGCGGCGGCCCTGGGCCTCCTCATGGGCGAGGCCTTTTGGCCCGCCGTGCGGCGGCCGTGGGTGGGTTTCGCCGCGGCGGCCGTGGCCGTCGCGGGCGTGGTTGCGGCGGGCCTGGGCGGCGTCAACGCCGAGGCTTTCGGCATGTTCGCCGTGGACGGCATGGCGGTTTTTTTCAAGCTCATTTTGCTGGCGGGGCTGCTCATCGTTTTGCTTTTGTCGGCGGGCTACCGCGAGTTCGACGGGCTGAAATCCTGGGGCACGTATTGCGCCCTTCTTTTGTTGGCGGGCGTGGGCATGCTGATGCTGGTGTCGGCGTCGGACCTCCTGCTGGTGGTGATCTCCATCGAGCTTTTGGGCGTGGCCTCCTTCATCCTCACGGGGTTCTTCAAGGACCAGCGCCGCTCCAGCGAGGCGGCCGTGAAATTTTTTCTGGTGGGGGCCTTTTCCTCGGGCCTCATGATCTACGGCGTCTCCCTGCTTTACGGCCTGCTGGGGACCACCAGCCTGGCAGCCTTCGCCGCGGCCGCCGGCGGCGAGGCGCACCGCCTCCCCCTGGCCGGCGCCTCGATCCTGATCCTGGCCGGTTTCGGCTTCAAGGTGGCCATGGTCCCTTTCCATATGTGGGTGCCCGACGCTTACGAGGGCGCGCCCACGCCCGTGACCGCGTTCCTTTCCGTGGCGCCCAAAGCCGCCGCGTTCGGCGCTTTGGCGCGGGTCCTGCCCCATCACGGAGAGTTGGGCCTCACCGCCATGCTGGCCGTTTTGGCGGCCGTGACCATGACGGTGGGCAACCTTTCCGCTCTCCACCAGCGAAACGTGAAACGGCTTTTGGGTTATTCCTCCATCGCGCAAATGGGTTACGTTTTGGTGGGTTTCACGGCGGCGGGAACCCTGGGGCTGCGGTCCGTGCTTCTCTACGCGGCGGCCTACCTCTTCATGAACCTGGGCGCTTTCGCCTGCGTCATCGCCGTGTCCAACCAGTCCCAGACGGAGGACCTGGACGGCTTTGCGGGCCTGGCCGGCCGGTCCCTGCCGCTGGCCCTGGCGACCACGGTGTTCATGATTTCCCTCACGGGCATTCCGCCCATGATCGGGTTCATCGGCAAGTTCGCCGTCTTCGCCGCCGCCGTCTCCGAGAAATATTATTGGCTGGCCGCCGTGGGCTTGGTCAACAGCGTGATATCGCTTTACTACTACTTCGGCATCGTGCGCCGCATGTTCTTCGCCGAGCCGGCCTCCGCCGGCCAGGCGCGACCCATTCCCCAGGTGCTGGCGGGCTCCGTGGCCGCCACCCTGATCATCACTCTGGGCGCCGGCCTTTTTCCCAACGCCCTTGCGGCCTGGGTGCAGAGGATTCTGCCGTGACCTTCCGCCCCCGGCGGGCGGCCGGCCTGCCGAAGCCGTGACCATCCTGCCGAAAGCCTTCCAGCCTCTCCTTCAGGCCCCGGGGTCCCAGGGGCTTTTGTCGTTTATGAAGGAGTTCGAGGCCGAGCTCACGGGTTTCGCCCGGGCGCAGAAAGGCTTCCTGGGCCGCCTGGCCGAATACGTCCTCAACAGTTCGGGGAAGCGCCTGCGCCCCGCCCTGGTCCACCTTTCGTCCCAGTTCGGCTCCGCTCCGGCCGCGCCCGTGCTTCAAACGGCCCTGTCCGTGGAACTCATCCACATCGCCACCCTCATCCACGACGACCTGGTGGACGAGGCGTCCCTGCGCCGGCAGAAACCCACCGTGGCCGTGAAATTCGGCGAAAGCTCCGCCGTCCTGCTGGGAGATTTCGTCTACGCCCAGGCGTTCCAGAGGCTGGCCGCCTTGAACAGCCCGTCCCTCCTGAGGATTTTCGCCGACACCACCCTGGCCATGTGCGAAGGAGAAATCGGGCAGGTGGAGCGCCGCTATCGGTTCGACCTCTCGGAGGCCGACTATCTGGAGTTCCTCGACAAAAAAACCGCGTCGCTCATGGCCGCCTCCTGCCGCGCCGGTGCCGAGCTGGCCGGCCTGCCCGACCCTCAGGTCCGGGCCCTGGAGTCCTTCGGCCGGGCCCTGGGCCTGGCCTTCCAAATCACCGACGACATCCTGGACCTGGAGGGGGAAGAGAACTTCACCGGCAAAACCCTCCGCACCGACCTCACCCACGGCAAGATGACCCTGCCCCTCATCCATTACAGCGCCAAGCTGAAGAACGAGGCGGAGCGCGCCGATTTCTTTGAAACCTTGAAAAGCCCCAACGGCCACATCAACGACGTCATCGGCCGCGTCCGGGACGCCGGCTCCATCGCCTACAGCCGGGAAAAAGTGGCCGCTCTCTTGGAGGAGGCCGGCCGGAACCTCTCCCTGCTCCCCGACCGCCCCGCCCGCCGCCTCCTGTTCGACATGGCCGCCGGCCTTTCCAACCGCCGAACCTGACCCTTGCCGAAACCCGGTAGACAGGTATAATCAACTCAAGCGGTTTAACGGATTTAACAACCTTCGTCACATTAGGCGCTCTAATTGGTATAATGCGCAACATCTTATGAAAAGAATTTCGCGGGGCATGGCGGCGGCTTTGTTCACTCTGCTTGCGGGCGCGGTTTGGGCAGCGGTGCCGGACCGCATTGTTTACCAGGGGCGCCTCACCAAGTCCGGCGTCAGCGCCTCCGGAGCCCATGTTTTTCGCGCCCGGTTCCTCTCGTCGGCCGGGCTGGAGCTGTGGGAAAGCGGCAACATCGCCCTCACTCTGCCGCCCTCCGGCGATTTCACTCTGGAGCTGTCGCCCACCGGCGTGGACTGGCTGAACGACGACCCCAAACTGGAAATCACCGTGGACGGCGACCTCCTCAGCCCCTCCGGCTCCTTCGCCTCCAGCCCCTACGCCCTGGCCGCCAAAACCGTTGAAAACGGAGCCATCACCCGCCCCAAGGTGAACACCGCCTCTTTCGAGTCCGCCGGCCACGGCCTGGTCCCCCCCGGCGCCATCATCATTTGGACCCAATCCAACACCTGCCCGCCCGGTTATTCCCGCGTCAACCTTTTCGACGGACGATTCCCTCGGGGCGCTGCAGCTGCCGGCACCAGCGGCGGCGCGGAGACCCACGAGCACGGTATGGACCACACGCACGCGCTGCCGGGACATTTTCACGGAATTGACCATATCCACGGCTTGGGCGGGGCGGATGCATATGGTCCGGAACAGGAAATAGTGACGGCGCAAAACAGAGTAAATTTTTCCGGTCCCGATACGAGGCTCATCAGAGGGACCGGGGCAACCGGTAGCGGCGATGTAATTCATCTGTACGGATATGAACACGGGCACAGCGTGGGCAACGCATCACCCGTTTCTTCTCAAAGCGGTTCCGCGGCCACGGTGGGGTCGCCGACTCCTCTGAGCAGTGCTGAAATTTCCCATATTCCTCCTTTCTATGACAGCCTCTTCTGCAGCAAGGACTAGAGTTGTCTTCCTGGCCGCGTCGCTGGCTTTGCCAGCGCTGGCGGTCGCCGCGGAACCGGAAAGGTCCTCGCCGGTTTTTGATCTGGAACATTGCACGAAGACGGCTTTGGACAAGCATCCGTCCTTGTCCCTGGCGCAGGAGGAGGTTTGGGTGGGGGATGCGCGGCGGCGGGCGGCCACGGTGTCGCTGTTTCCGGCGGTGTCGGTGAAGGCGGACGAGACGCGGGGGCGGGCGGACCCGGCGGCGGGGGGAGCGGCGGCGCCGGCTTTCGTGCAGAGGTCCTACGGCGTGCAGGCGACGCAAACTCTTTTCTCCGGCGGGCGGATGTGGTCGGAGCGCCGGCGATCGGCCCTGGGGTCCGAGGTGGCGCGGCTCCAGCTTGAAAAGCAAAAATTGGACGTCCGCCACGCGGTGGCCGAGGCCTACTGGAAGCTGGCCGGCCTGGAGAAGGCCCGCGCGGCTTATCAGGATACCTGCGCCGAGCTCCAGCAGGACGTGGAGAAGGCGGCGCGGCACGAGCTGGGCCAGTCCCGGAGCGCGCGCATCGAACTTTTGTCCACCCGGGCCCAAAGCCGCGAGTGCGAGCTGGCCCTGGCGGAGGCCGAGGAAAATATCCTGGAGGCGCGGGCCGCGCTCCTGGACGCCATGGGTTACGTTCGGGCGGCGGCCATCGAAGTTCAAACGGACCTGCCCGGCGCCGAGGTGAAGGCCGACGAGGAGGAAGCCGCGCGGCAGGCCCGGTCGAGCCGGCCCGAGCTGGCCATCGCCGAAAAACTTCACCGGTCCGCGGTGCTGTCGCGGCGCGTGGCGGTGAGCTCCTTTTATCCGCGCGTGGATTTGAACGGTTTCTACGGCCGCTCGGGCGCCGCCTTCATCGAGACGGAACCTTTTGATTACCGGAAAGACTGGAACGCGGGCGTGCGCGCCAGCTGGCCGCTCCTGGGCAACACCCTCCGCTATTCGTCCTTCAAGGAAAAGACCAGCCCGAAGCTGGGAGAATCCTCCCGCACGGAAACGGAGAGCCAGTCCGCTTCGTTGTCCCTCGGCGACGCCCTGGGCGCCGGCGTGGAGGCCCGCGAAAGCCGCAAGGCCCTGCACGAGGAGGAATGGCGGCGCGACAAGACCCTGCGGGACGTGGAGCAGGAAGCCCGCCTCGCCGCGCGGCGCGTGCGTTCGGCCTGGCGCCGGGCGGAAAGCGCCCGCTCCCGCCTCGAGGAAGCCCAGCAGCAATACAAGGACACCCGCTCCCTTTTCCAGGACGACCGCGCGCATTTGGGCGACATGGCGGCCGCGCGCAACCGCGTCGCCGCCGCCCAGGCTGGTCGCGTCCAGGCGCTGGCCCAATACAACGCCGCCGTGGCGGGCCTGAACCGCGCCGTCGGCATCCCCGATTTTTACCGCGCCTCGAAATAAGTCCCGACGATGGCCGACGCCCCTCCCCCGAACATCCTGAAGAGACGCTGGCCGCTTTTGGCCGCCGCCGTCGTCATCCTGGCGGGCGCGTGGTTTCTGCGCAAGCGGCAGGAGGCGAAAATGTACGGCGAGGAAGCGGCGGCGGAAGCCTCCGAGGCGCCCCAGGTGAAGGCCTACAAAGTCCGCCGCCGGAACCTGGCCGGAGCGCTGAAGCGCATCGGCACCATCAAGGCGCGGGCCGAGACCAATTTGCAGTTCGGCGCGTCGGGCCGCGTGACCCGATTCGAGGTGGAAAAAGGCCAGTTCGTGAAGAAAGGCGCGGTGGTGGCTTCCCTGGACCAGGAGGAGGCCAAGCACATGCTGACCGCCGTGGAGATGGAGTATCAAAAAACCTCCGCCAAATATTTTCAGGACCGCACCATAGATCGGCTGGAGTACGAGCGGGCCAAGGCCCGCTACAACCAGGCGAAACTGGAGGCGGGCAAGACCATCATCCGGGCGCCCCACGACGGCTATCTGGTGGAAAAGCAGATCAGTGCCGGCGAGCAGGTGGACGGCGGCACCGTGGTGGGCAAGATCATGGACAAGAGCCGGGTGAGCGTGGAGATGGACTTGTCCGAGGACGACATCCGCCACCTCAAGATCGGGCAGAAGGTGGCCGTCACGGTGGACGCCGTGCCCGACTACAAGGCGGAGGGGGAAGTGGCCTCCGTCACGCCTTACTTGAAGGGCGACAGCCGGTCTTTCAACGTCAAGGTGAGCCTGCCCGGAAATCCCGACGAGGCGTTGAACCCCGGCATGTTCGCGCGCTGCACCATCCGCCGCTACGAGAAGGCCGGCGCCCTGGTGGTGCCCCTGGAGGCCGGCGGCGAGATGGGCGACAACAAAATTAAAATTTTCACGGTGGACGGGCAGAACACGGTCCGCGCCCGCACGCTCCCCGTCCTGTTCATGGACGAGGGCGTCGTGGAGGTGGAGGGCCTGGCCGAGGGCGACTTGGTGGTTTTGAACCCGGGCGCCGAATTGCAGGACGGCGCCAAGGTGGACCTGCGGGATGTGTTCGACCCCGAATCGGCGCAGGCCCCGGCGCCGGCGCCCGGATCCGCGCCGCTTTCGACAGAACCCGCCAAACCTTGAGCGGTTTTAACTTGGCATTTCATTCAGTCCTGATGCCTCCGGATAAAAATATTTCTCCCGAATTTTTGAAAATGGTCCCAGGGGTTCCACCCCTGGACCCGGCCATACTTTCTTTTTGCTTGTCCAAAAAGAAAGTATGGAGAAAGAAAAAGGACACCCCCGGTGGCCTGCGCCCGCCGGTTTGACGGCGGCCCGCAACTCGGCCTCCTCGACGGCCCATCGGAGGCCTCGGACAAGCGGGCCTATCCTCCCCGTCAAACCGCCGTGCTCGAACCGCCACAGGGGGCCCGACAACCAAGGCAAGACTTTACTCTTTATCCGAGCGCCGTTCCTTCCTTCATAAGCCGGCTTCCCCGCTGTCGGATGTTGGTGCGTAAAGCAAAGTTTTCTTTGCCGCGCGACCGTTCCGGCGAGGCCCGCGCGCCGTCGGCGGCCGGTTTCTTTTGAGATCCATCGTCCGTTTTTGCATTGAGCGTCCCCAGGGCGTGCTGGCCATTTACACGGGCCTGGCCGTTCTGGGGAT
>JBQTIM010000109.1:0-30562 GCA_052388135.1 Elusimicrobiota bacterium | reverse complement strand
CCAGATGTTCGCCCGGCGCGCTCTGGAAACGGCGGCCGCCGGCGGCCACAACGTCCTCATGATCGGCCCGCCCGGCTCGGGCAAGACCATGCTGGCCAAGCGCGTGCCGGGGATCCTGCCGCCCATGGGGTTCGAGGAATCCTTGGAAGCCGCCAAGATCCATTCCGTGGCCGGCCTGCTGGCCCGCGGCCGGCCTTTGCTGACGGCCCGGCCGTTTCGCAGCCCGCATCACACCATTTCCGACGTGGCCCTGGTGGGCGGCGGCGCTCACCCAAGACCGGGGGAGGTTTCCCTGGCCCACCACGGCGTGCTGTTCCTCGACGAGCTGCCGGAATTCAACCGCGACGTGCTGGAGGTTCTGCGCCAGCCCCTGGAGGACGGTTGCGTCACCATCGCCCGGGCCGCGAGCTCTCTCACGTTTCCGGCGCGGTTCATGCTCGTCGCCGCCATGAACCCTTGCCCCTGCGGCTTCGCCGGCCACCCGGACCGGCCCTGCGTGTGCGCGCCGTTCCAAGTCCAGAAGTATCGGTCGAAGGTGTCGGGCCCTCTGCTGGACCGCATCGACCTCCACGTGGACGTTCCCGCCCTCAAGCTGGCGGAACTGACGGAGGACGCCGCCCCCGCCGAAAGTTCCGCCGCCGTGCGCGCGCGGGTGGCGGAGGCCCGCCGGCGGCAGGCGGACCGCTTCCGGGGCTCGGGGATTTTTTACAACGCCCAGATGGACGCCCGGCAGGTCAAGGCCCACTGCAAGCTGGACGCCGCCGGCAAAAACCTGCTGAAGGCGGCCGTGTCCCGCCTGGGTTTTTCCGCCCGCTCCCTGGACCGGGTCCTCAAGGTGGCCCGCACCCTGGCGGACCTGGCCGGCGAGGAGCGCGTTCAAGAAAACCACCTGGCCGAAGCCGTGGCCTACCGCTCCCTGGACCGGCCCGTTTCCTAGCGGATGGCCGGATTTCCGGTCCTTCTCCTCCTCCTTCTCTCCGCCTGGGCCATCGGAAGCGGGATCCTGCGGTTCCATCGCGGACAATTCGACGGTTGGGAATACGCCGGCTTCACGCTGGCGTGCGGTCTGGCCGTGCTGGGGTTCGGGCTCTATTTCACCGGCTGGGCGGGACACCTGACATGGACGACCGTTTGGGCGTGGGCGGGCCTTCCGGGCGTCCTGGCCTGGCCCGGCCTTTTCCGCTTGTTCACGGGAAAAAAGTTCTTCCGCCTGTCCTTGGGACGCGGGGAGCAATTGGCGGCGGCGGGCTTGTTTTTTTACGCGGCCCTTCTGGGCGCCGCCGCCGGCGCTCCTCCTGTGGCTTACGACGCGCTGTCTTATCACCTGGCGCTGCCGAAACTGTATCTTCAGCAAGGCGCCATTTCCTTCGTTCCCTACAACAACACGTCGCAATGGCCCGCCCTTATGCAGATGCTTTATCTTCCCGGCCTCAGCGCGGGTCAGCCCCAGGCCGCCCAAACCGTGCAATGGTTCATGGCCGTGTTGTGCGCCCTTTGGGTTTACCGCGTGGGAACGACGGCCTGGAACGCGCGCGTCGGACTGGCCGCCGCGGCCGTTCTTTCTTTGCAGCCCCTTTTCCAGATATTGTCCGTGACGGCCCTCATCGACCTCGCGCTCTGTTTTTACGCCCTTATGACCCTTTACGCCGCCTGGCGCTATCAAGAAACCGGCCGAAGATTTTGGTTGATCCTGGCGGGATTGATGGGCGGCTGCGCCGGTTCCGTGAAACTGACGGGGATGGCCTGGCTGGCGGCGGTATTGACCGGCGTTTGGCTGTTCGGAAACAGGAAGCGCCCGGCGCGGATCGGAGATTTGGCCCTGGCCGGAGCGGCGGGCGTCCTTCTCATGCTTCCCTGGCTGATCCGCAGCCAGATGGAGACGGGCAATCCCATTTGGCCGCTGGCTCATCGAATGTTCGGCGGGCTTTACTGGGACGCCGCCCAGACGGAGAAATGGCTGCGCTGGGGCGCCGAGTACGCCGGCGGATCGTCCTGGACCGATGCCGCCGCGCGCAAATTTTCCGGCTTCCTGGCCATCCGGAGGGAAGGGGATCCCTTTTCTTCATTCCTCGTGCCCGTCACCCTGGGGTTGGGAGCCGTTTATGGCCGGCGCGCCCTGGGCCGGCGCGGACATCTGGCCCTCTGGTCCGCGGCCGTCTATTTCACGCTCTATTTGTTTGCGATGCCGCAATCCATCCGGTACCTGACGCCTCTCTACCCGCTTCTCTCCTTGACGGCCGCCGCTTCCTTGGCCGGCCTGGCGAGAGCGAGGGGAGGGCGACGCTGGGCGGCCCTGCCCCTGGCCGGGCTTTTGATTTGGTTCGGCGTTCGCGGGATGGATGGGCGCGTTGTCGAGAAAATGAAGGTGGCCTGCGGCCTTGTTTCGCCAGAGGAGCACCTGCGGCGGTCTTTGGACATTTATCCCGTATCGGCCTGGATCAACGAGCGTCTCGACCGCAACGCGCGCGTTCTTTTGTTGAACGAAACTCGGGGATTTTACCTCGATCGCTCCTACATCTGGGGCGATCCGGTGAGCCAGAAGTTCGTTTCTTACGACGGCGTCGCCGATCCCCTGGATATGGCCCGCCGGTGGCGGATCCACGGCATCACGCACGTCCTGGTGGCCGGCAATCGAATCGACTGGAGGGCGGACGGCGGAACAATGCTGACCGAACTCCTATCGAAATCGGCTGTCGTGACGCGGCAGGGCCCGTTTTCCCTCTATGCCCTGCCGCCGATCCCGTGAAACGGAATCGGCAAGGAACTTAACGGCCCGGGCGGACCCGCCGCCGGCCACGGGCGCCCATCCGGCCGCTTTCGCTGTAAAGTGAAAGCCCTTTTGTCGTAAATAAAACGAGCCTCCGGCGGCTCGCCTGCGAAACCCGGAGGCGATGGTTTTCTATTGAGTCCGGGCGGAAAAACTGCTATTTTTTAGGAGTTGAAAAGCCGCTTTTCGACGCCTTTTTTCGCCTGCAGGACTTCTTCCCGATGCGGCCGTCTCGACTCCTCGCCGAAAGGGAAAACATCTACTGAAACCCCGTTCGCGCAAGAAACATGGATAAAACCAAGCCCCCGTTCCCAACAAGATCTTCTCGGCCGCGGCGCCGCCGAGGCTGGCCCATGGGCGCCTTGTGGTTCGCCGCATGCCTGGCGGGGATATACGCCGCCATGGGCTACGATTACAAGCCCGGCGGCCTGGGCGCCGCGCGGTCCGGCTGGCCCGAGGGGACGACCCTCGAGAAGCGCGCCGGCAAGCCCGCCCTCCTGTTCTTCATGCATCCCCGCTGCGGCTGCACCGAAGCCAGCGTCCGCCAGTTGGCCAAGGTGACGGCGTCCCGCGACGCGGAGGTTCTCGTTTCCTGCTACGTCCCGGCCGACGCTGCCGACCGAGGCGCCTGGGCGGAAGGCCCCACGCTTCGCGCCCTTCGCCAGATCCCCAAGGCCCGCATCCGTTTTGATCCGGACGGCGCCGAAGCCCGCCGGTTCGGGGCCGAAACGTCGGGGACCGTCCTGGTGTACGATCCGGCGGGAAACGAAATCTTCCGCGGAGGGATCACGGACCGGCGCGGCGGGGAGGCCGACAACCCGGGGATTCGGCGCCTGGCCAGCGTTTTGACGGCGGGGCGGCGGGCGGCGGGAGCCTCCACTCCCGTTTACGGCTGCCCCGTGGCCGAGCCGAGGGGAGGAGACGGCGATGACCGCCAAAGCTCGATCTGAAGCCATCTTCCACGACCATTTGTCCGCCATCGTCCGGCGCACGGACCGCATCTTCTTTTGGCTCCTCATCGCCCAGTGGATCGCCGGCGTCGCGGTGGCGCTCGTTTGGTCCCCCCGCACGTGGATCGCGCAGTATTGGTCCGTCCACCAGCACGTGTGGGCGGCATTCTGGCTGGGCGGCCTGTTCGCGTCCTACCCGCTCTACCTCATCGTCACCCGGCCGGGCGAGGCCTACACGCGCCACATGGTGGCCGCGGGCCAGATGCTTCAATCCGCCCTGCTGGTCCACGTCACGGGCGGCCGCATCGAAACGCACTTCCACGTGTTCGGCTCCCTGGCCATCCTGGCTTTTTACCGCGATTGGCGCGTCTTCATCACCGCCACGGCGGTCGTTTACGCCGACCACGTGGCCCTGGGCCTTTGGTTTCCCCTTTCCGTCTACGGCGTCGCGGCGGCGCCCCTGTGGCGGTCCGTCGAGCATGCGTTCTGGGTGGTGTTCGAAAGCGTGTTCCTGGCGCTTTCCTGCCGGCGGGGCGTGCGGGAACTGGGAGAAATCGCCGAGCGGCAGTCCCAGCTCGAAGGCACCGCGGAGGAGCTGGCCCGCCTGAACGAGAATCTCAACCGCGAGGTCGCGGAGCGCAAGCGCGCGGAAACGGAGCTGGCCGAATCCCGAGATTTGGCTTTACGGGCGACGGAGGTGAAATCCCGGTTCCTCGCCAACATGAGCCACGAGATCCGCACCCCTCTCAACGGCGTCATCGGCATGATCGGCCTGCTGCAGACGACGCGCCTCGACGACCGCCAGGCCGATTACCTGGGCACCGCCGCCAGCTCGGCGGAATCTCTGCTGACCATCATCAACAACATCCTCGACATTTCCAAGATCGAAGCCGGCAAGATGGTTTTGGCGGAGGAGGACTTCGACCTCGGCCGGCTCCTGCGCGAAACCGTGGAGCTCTTCCGGGCGCAGGCCTCCCGCAAAGGCGTTGCCCTGAGCCTGACCCTCGATTCGGACCTTCCCCTGCATCTCCGCGGCGACCCGGGCCGCCTGCGGCAGGTGGTCATGAACCTGGTGTCCAACGCCGTGAAGTTCACCCAGCGCGGCGGCGTGGATGTGCGGGCCGGCCTTCACGGCTCGCGCGACGGGCTCGTGCCTTTCCGCATCGCCGTGGAGGACACCGGCATCGGGATCTCGGCCCAGGACGCGGGACGCCTCTTCCAGCCCTTCACCCAGGCCGACAGCTCCTCCACGCGCCGGTTCGGCGGGACCGGCCTTGGCCTGGCCATCTCGCGCCAGCTCGCCGATCTCATGGGAGGCGACCTCGGCCTGCGGAGCGAGTACGGCCGCGGCTCCGTTTTCTGGCTCGACATGGCCCTGCCCCGCGCCGCGCAAACGAGGCCCGAGCCGCCGCCGGCCGCCGCCGCGGCGCCGACGCCCTCCGGCATCCGCGTTCTGGTGGTGGAGGACAACCCCGTCAACCGCAAGGTGGTGGTGGCGCAGTTGGCGTCCCTGGGCGTCAAGGCAGACACCGCCGACGACGGCCGCGAAGCCCTTCGTTCCCTTGGAGAACGGAGCTACGACGCCGTTCTGATGGACTGCCAGATGCCCGAGATGGACGGCTATCAAGCCACCCGTGAAATCCGCCGGCGCGAGGCGGGCGGAGGCCCGCGCACATTCATCATCGCCATGACCGCCCACGCCATGCAAGGCGACCGCGACAAATGCCTGGCGGCCGGCATGGACGACTACATCGCCAAACCCATCCATATGGAGGAGCTGAAATCCATCCTTTTCAAATTGAGCCGGAACGGGGCCGCCAACGGATCCTCCAACGGTTCCGTCGGTTTGCCGGGTAAAGCCTCCTCGCCGCAAGCCGACCCGCTCATCTCCGAGCCCTCGGTTTAAGGACCTTCTTTCTCTCTCTTGACACCATCAAACTTCTCATGCTATATTAGCACTGTATGGACGCGAGTGCTAATATGAATGCGGCCGCATTTCCCATGCTTCGGCGCGCCAGGGAGATTTTATGAACCCCGAGAAATTCACTCTCAAAGCCCAGTCCGTTCTTCAAGACGCTCAGGCGCGGGCGGAGCGCGGGCATCACGCCCGGGTGGAAGCCCTGCACCTTTTGGCGGCCTGCCTGGAGGTGCCCGATCAGCTCGTGCCGGAAATTTTGAGCAAGATGGGCGCGCCCGCGGCCGCCGTCAAGGGCGACGCCCTGGCCGGTTTGGACAAGCTGCCCGAGGTGCGCGGCGGGGTCCAGCTGTCCGTGTCGCCCGCCTTCCGGGAGACCTTGCTGAAATCCGAGGATGAGGCCAAAGCCTTGGGCGACGAATACGTTTCCACGGAGCACATCCTCCTGGCCCTCTTGTCCCTGGAAAACGATGCCGCGGCCGAGATTCTGAAACGCCACGGCGTCACCCGGGAGCGGGCCCTGCAGGCCATGTCGGGCCTGCGCGGCTCCCACCGCGTCACCGACCCCAGCCCCGAGGACAAATACCGCGCCCTGGAAAAATACGGCCGCGACCTCACGGACCTGGCGCGGCGCGGCAAGCTGGACCCCGTCATCGGCCGGGACGAGGAAATCCGGCGCGTGATCCAAGTGCTTTCGCGCCGCACGAAAAACAACCCGGTGCTCATCGGAGAGCCCGGCGTGGGCAAGACGGCCATCGTGGAAGGCCTGGCCCAGCGCGTGGTCTCCGGCGACGTGCCGGAAGGTTTGAAGTCAAAGAGAGTCTGGGCCTTGGATTTGGGCGCCCTCATCGCCGGGGCCAAGTACCGCGGCGAGTTCGAGGACAGGCTGAAGGCCGTGCTGAAGGAAATCTCCGACGCGGGCGGCGGCATCATCCTCTTCATAGACGAGCTCCACACCCTGGTGGGGGCCGGCGCCGCCGAAGGCGCCGTGGACGCCGCCAACCTCCTCAAGCCCATGCTGGCCCGGGGAGAGCTGCGCTGTGTGGGCGCCACCACGCTGGACGAATACCGCAAGCACATCGAAAAAGACGCCGCCCTGGAGCGGCGCTTCCAACCCGTCACGGTGGGCCAGCCCAACGTGGAAAACACCGTGGCCATCCTGCGCGGCTTGAAAGAGCGCTACGAGGTCCACCACGGCGTGCGCATCACCGACTCCGCCCTGGTGGCGGCCGCGGCCCTTTCCCACCGCTACATCGCCGATCGTTTCCTCCCCGACAAGGCCATCGACCTTGTGGACGAGGCCGCCAGCCGATTGCGCATGGAGATTGATTCCATGCCCGTGGAACTGGACGAGGTGGAGCGCCGCCGCCGCCAGCTGGAGATCGAGCGGCAGGCCCTCTTGAAAGAAGAGGACTCCGCGGCCAAAGAACGTCTTAAAAAGCTTGAAGCGGAATTGAAGGATTTAACGGACCGCTCCGAGTCCATGAAGAAACACTGGGAGTCGGAAAAAGCCGCCTGGAGCCGCATCCGTGAGATCAAGGCCCGCGCCGAGGAAGTGAAGGAGGAAGAGAAGCGCGCCGAGCGCGCCGGCGACCTGGGCAAGGCCGCCGAGCTCCGCTACGGCCGCCTGCCCGCCCTGCAAAAGGAGCTGGACGCCGCCCAGTCGCGCCTGGAGGCCCTTCAGAGAACCACCCGCATGCTCAAGGAAGAGGTGGACGAGGAGGACATCGCCCAAGTCGTGTCCAAGTGGACCGGCATTCCCGTCTCCCGCATGCTGGAAAGCGAACTGCAGAAACTTCTAAAAATGGAGGACAACCTCCACCGCCGCGTGGTGGGCCAGGAAGAGGCCGTCCGCGCCGTGGCCGACGCCATCCGCCGCAGCCGCTCCGGCTTGGCCGACCCCAACCGGCCCATGGGCGTCTTCATGTTCCTGGGCCCCACGGGCGTGGGCAAAACCGAGCTGGCCCGCGCCCTGGCCGAGTTCCTTTTCGATGACGAAAAAGCCATGGTCCGCCTGGACATGTCGGAATACATGGAGAAGCACGCCGTCTCCCGCCTCATCGGCGCCCCGCCGGGCTACGTCGGTTACGAAGAGGGCGGCCAACTCACGGAAACCGTGCGCCGCCGCCCCTACGCCGTGATCCTGCTGGACGAAATCGAGAAGGCGCACCCCGACGTCTTCAACATCCTCCTGCAGGTCATGGACGACGGCCGCCTCACCGACGGCCAGGGCCGCACCGTGGACTTCAAAAACTCCGTCCTCATCATGACCTCCAACGTCGGCGGCCAATTCCTGGCCGAATCCTCCTCCAAGGAGGCCGCCCGCCACCAAGTCGTGGAGGCCCTGCAAGCGCGCTTCCGCCCCGAGTTCCTCAACCGCGTGGACGAAACCCTCATCTTCCACAAGCTGGGCGAGGAGCACATCGCCAAGATCGTGGACATCCAGCTCGACCAGCTCCGCAAACGCCTGGCCGAGAAAAACATTACCCTGACTCTCTCCGAAAAAGCCCGATCCTACCTGGCCCGCGAAGGCTACGACCCCGCCTACGGCGCGCGCCCCCTGAAGCGCCTCATTCAGAAGGCGATTATCGATCCTCTCGCCAAGCAACTCTTGGCCGGCGAATTTCAAGACGGCGCCGCCCTGGAAGCCGACCTGGACCCCCGCGGTCAAATCGCGTTCAATAAAACCAAAGAACCCGCCAAAGGCAGGGGCCGGTAATAACGAGGTTAAATGACTACCGAACAATTAAAAAAACTCCGTCAATACTTTCACTCGTTGACTGAACTGAATGTTATTTTCGTTACTCACGATAACTTAAATATTGACGGAACGCCGGTTGATATTTTGACAGAAGAATTGTCCAGATTGAACGGTGATTTTCCCAGTTTATTTCCCCCGTTTGATCCAAATAGATTCTTTTCACACGCTCATGGTGATGGCCAGTATTACAAAGTCTCCGGTATCAGGTCATTTTTGGCGACAATTCTCGGGAGATTAAAGGTGTTAACGGAATCAGTGGAAGAAACTCCGGTTACGGAATCACGACAATTTACCTTTATTAAAAACCCGGAACTAAGAAATATCATTGAGCGTGACTATAGTGAATTACAAAGAGCTTTCATCTCTAAATGCCATAAAGCTTCTATCATTCTGGCCGGCGGCGCCATAGAAACCATTCTCACCGATCTATTAAGCAGTAATGAAGCTAAGGCAAGATTATCGCCAAAGGCGCCTAAGAAGCCAGACATTGTTTCCTGGGACTTAAAAGATTTAATTGAGGTAGCCATTGATCTGAAACTGATCCACGAGGGAATTAATAAGCTCTCACATTCAATCCGCGAATATAGAAACCTTGTTCATCCGGGAAATGAGATAAAAAATAAACTTTCATTTAATGAAGAAGAGGCAAAAATAGCCATCGAAGTTCTCCATATGCTTCATCGCCATTTGAGTACCTAATTATATTAACTGACTTCGATTTTTTACAGGGGCCCCCCTGTGGCGGTTTGAGTGCGCCCTTTTTGCGGGGCGGGAGGCCCGACCCGATGGCCCCGATGGGCTGTTGAGGGGCCTGAGTGGAGGGCCGCCGCAAAAAAGGCGCGCGGAAGCCACCGGGGGTGTCTTCTCTTTTGCCTACTTTTCTCTTGGACAAGCAAGAGAAAAGTAGGCCGGCCGCCGGGCCGGGACCCGGCGACGTTCTGTAAGATATTTTAAGACGGACTATAAGCTGGATCCCGGCTTTCGCCGGGATGACGGCGGGATAACATCAAGAGCGATATCCTTCGCTTCCGCTCAGGATGATAGGTAAAAAATTACTGGTTCATCCACTCCCACGCGGAACGATGGACTCCCTTTTTCTCCACGTAATCCAAAAAAGCCTCGTAGAACGGATGCCGGCCGATGGTGGCCGAGTCCCCGATCACGATCAGCAGGCGCCGCGCGCGGGTCATGGCCACGTTCATACGGCGCGTGTCGCCCAAAAAACCGACCTCTCCCTGCTCGTTGGAGCGCACCAGGGAAACGATGACAATCTCCTTTTCGCGCCCCTGAAACCCGTCCACGGTTCCCACTTCGAGCCCCTTGGGCACCATATGCTTCAGCATGCGCGACTGCGCGGCGTAGGGCGTGATGAGGGCGGCCTGGCGGGGCCGCACGCCGGCGTCCTCCAGCTCTTTCCAAATTTTCAGGGCCAGCTCCGCCTCGCCCTGGTTTTCCCGGCTGTCCATGAGCTCGTTCCAGACTTCCTGGTAGCCGGTGCCGGCGGTGTCCACATAGACGAAAGGGCCTTCGGTGAGAGGCGTGGCGTGCACGTCGGGCAGGTCCTTGGCCAGATGGGTCCGAACCGATTCATCCGCCTCCAGTTTCCCTTGGTAAAAGCGCTCCGATGAAAAACCCATGATGGTTTCGTGCATGCGGTATTGCACGCGCAGAAGGGTTTTTAAATTGTCCGGCAGGACGCCGTAGAGCCGCTCCATGAGGGTGGTGCCCAGGCCGGCCTCGGCGGCCTTTTTGGAATAAATGGTGGGCGGAAGCTGAAGCGGGTCGCCGGCCAGAACGACCTTGCGGGCGTGGGTGATGGGAATCCAGGAGAGAGGCTCCGTGGCCTGGGACGCTTCGTCCAAAACGGCCAGGTCGAATTTTTCTTTGGACATGGCTTTGCCGATGCCGCCGTGGGTGCCCAGGACGATCTGCGCGTCCCGCACAATGCGGCGGCCCAGGGCGAACTCCATGTCCCGCGCCTGGCGCCAGAGGTCTTGGATTTCGCGCTTCATGTCGCGGTCTTCCTCGAAAGTGAGGCCGCGGCCGCGGTCGTTGGCGCGGTCGCGCTGCGCGATGAGGCGCTCCCGGGCCTGGTCCAGCTCGCGGATGAGGCGCTGGTCCGGGTGGTCCGCCACCTGGGCCATGAGGGTGGCGTGGCGCAAGCTCTCCAGCGTGCGGGCCGGATGGCCGAGGCGCACGAGGCGGACGTCGTCGTCTAAAAGTTTTTCCAGCATGTTGTCCACGGCGATGTTGGAAGGGGCGGAGGCCAGAACCCGCCGGCCCCGGGCGGCGGCTTGGCGGATGATCTCCACCAGCACCGTGGTCTTGCCCGTGCCCGGCGGGCCGTGGACGATGGCCACGTCCTCGGCGGAGAGGGCGGCGGCCACGGCCTCCTTTTGCCAGTGGTTCAGGCCGGGGTTGAAGAAATCCGGCGCGGGGGCCGGGCTCGCTTCGGCCGGCTTTCGCCCCAGGAGAACTTCCCGAAGGCGCCCCAGGTCTTTGCCGGCGCTTGCGTCGCGGACCTTCTGCAGGGCCTGGCGCATGCGCTTGTAGGTGGCGTCGGACCCCAGCAGGTCGATTTGACAGCGGCCGCGGGGCGTCTCCAGAAGGTCCTCGTTCAACGCCACGGCCACGCGGTATTCGTCCACGTCGTAAAGGGTGCCGTCCACGGGCTTCACATCGCCGGAGAAGCTGACGCGGACGATGTCGCCCTGGTCCATGGCGTGAAAGGGCGAGAGGGCCTCGCCGGCCGGCGGGCGGGAGAGGATGAGCAAAGGCAGTCCGGCCGTGCCCACGTCCCGGCGCTCGATGGTCAGGCGCGTGACCGTCTTGCCCATGGCCTCCCGCGTTTCCACGGGCCAACGGTCGAGCTCCCGCTTGTTCTCCTCTTTTTCGGCTTCGCGCTCGGTCTCGATGAGATCCAGGAGGAGGCTGAAATGTTCCGCGTCGAGGGCCGGGTCGGAGGTCTTCTGGTTCATGGGGGAAACCGTCTTTTAGGGGCGGCGGCGGGAACAACCCGGCGATGGAAGGGCTTCAAGCATGGAACTCATCATATTATATAGTCGTCGTCGGGTAAAACGGGCGGATTTCCCTTTCGGCGGGAATTAGACTATAATTTCGCGGATGGAAAAAAAGACGATCTTGGTTATCGACGACGATAAGAACGTCCACAACATCCTAAAGATCGCCTTGGAGTACGAGGGCTTCCGCGTGCTGGCCGCGCTGGACCCCATGCTGGGCGTGAAGACGGCCCGGGAGAACAAGCCCGACCTCATCATCCTGGACGCCATGATGCCGGCGGGCGGCGGCGCCCTGGCCTACGAGCGACTGAGGGGCCTGAACACCACCTTTCAAATCCCCATCATCGTGCACTCTTCCCTTCCGCCGTCGCAGGTGAAAGACTACATGCCGGCGCCGGACCACATGATCGTTCAAAAGCCGGCGTCCCTGCCGGACCTCATCAACCTGATCAAGCAGGTTCTCTCCGGCGAAATCGGTTCCATCTAGCCGCCTCATTTCTTAAAGTAATCGCGGTACCACTTCACGAACTGCCTGATCCCCTCCTCGATCCCCACCTTGGGATCGAACCCCAGCATTTTCTTGGATTTTTCAATGTCCGCGAACGTTTCGGGCACGTCGCCCGGCTGAAGCGGCAGCAGGTTCATTTTCGGCTTGCGCCCCAGCTCCCGGGCGATGCATTCGATGAAATACGACAGGTCCACCGAACGGGAGTTCCCCAGATTGAAAATTTCGTACGGATAATTTTTATCCAAGGAAGCCGTCACGCCGGCCACGATGTCGGTGACGAAGGTGAAGTCGCGCTTCATTTTTCCGTGGTTGTACACGTCGATGGGCTTGTCCTCCAGGATGGCCTTGGTGAACTTGAACAAGGCCATGTCCGGGCGGCCCCAGGGGCCGTAGACGGTGAAGAACCGCAAGCCCGTGGCGCGCAGGCCGAAGAGGTGATGGTAGGTGTAGGCCGTCAGCTCGTTGGCGCGCTTGGTGGCGGCGTAAAGGGAGATGGGCTTTTCCACCGGATCTTCGACGGAAAACGGGATCTTGGTGTTGCCGCCGTAGACCGATGAGGACGAGGCGTAGATGAAGGATTTCACGCCCCGCCGCCGGCAGGTCTCCAGCAGGTTGAGCGTCCCCAGGCCGTTGGCGTTCTCGTAGGCGAAGGGATTTTCCAGGGAGTAGCGCACGCCCGCCTGGGCCGCCAGGTGGCAGACCTGGTCGATCTTGTTCTCCTGAAAGACCCGCTCCACGGCGGCCAAGTCGGCGATGTCCGCTTCGTAGATCCGGCAGCGGCCCTCGAATTTCTTCGCCCGCGCCCGTTTGAGGCTCACGTCGTAATAATCGTTGAAGTTGTCCACGCCCACCACGGCGTCCCCCCGGGCGAGCAAGGCTTCGCTTGTCCAGGACCCGATGAAACCGGCCGCCCCCGTCACCAAGACGGTTTTCATGCGCCGGCCTTTTTTCCGAACACCAGAATTTTTCCTTCGTCCAGGCGGGCCTCCAGGGCCATGCGCCGGAACACGTGGTCCCTCATCTCTTGATTCACCATGCTGTCGTTGTGCAGACGCCCCCTTGAGGTGATGAACAGCAGCCCGGGGGTTTCTTCCACGGCGGCTTTGAACTCGTCGAAGCTGAGGATCAAGCCGGGCTCGTAGTCGTAGTCCGCTCTCCTTTCGGTCATGAAATAATAGCGGGGGAACGTCCCGTAATAATAGTAAAAGGCGCGGGGGTCCGTGGTCATCACCGGAGAACGCCCCAGGCGGTCGGCCAATTCCCGGGAGGAGTCCTTCCAATCCGGGTAGCGGGCGAACGTGGGCTCGTGCCGGGCGTTCCCAAGCCAGGGATAGGCGAACACATTGGCGGCCGGCAGAGCGGCGGTTAGGAACAGAATCCGGGCCGCGCGAATTCGCGGCGCCGCCAGGCGCTCAATTTCCCTGTAAAGCGCGGGCAGAAGGTCTCCCAAAAGGTAAACGGCGCCCACCGTGAAGAAAGGAAAAATATAGAAAATATAACGGTCGGCCTTCCGTCCGAAGGCGAAGACATGCAGCAGGAAGAGAACCGCGAACGACAGGACGAAGAACAGGCCGGGCCGCCCGAGGCGTTTCACCATGTACCATGCGCTCAGAGGGTACATGAAAAACAGGGCCGGATAGTGCCCTGAGAGAAAATAGCGGTAATACCCGAAGTCATCGGCTTTGTAAGAGGCCCATTCGGGCACGTTCACGGCCTTGCGGGCCATCTCAAAGACGAAATCGCTTCGGAACGCCGTCAGCGCCAGAAGCGCCGCCGCCAGGGCGGCCACCAGGGCCGCGTGTTTTGACCGCAGGGCCGCCGCCGGGCCTTCGGTGAAAACCCGATGGGCGGCCACGGCCGCGCCGTAAGCGGCCAACACGAAGACGAAGTTGAAGGAAAGATCGTGCACAACGGCCGCCGCTCCGAAAAGAGCCGCGGACGCTCCCAGCGCGGGAAAGCTGACGCTCCACCTCTCCTCCCATCTCGCCAAACGGCCCGGCACGCGCAGTCCGAGAGAGCGGGACGAATTTTCGAATCCCAAGAGCCAGAACACCGACATAAAGAAATACAGCGCCTGGAACAAGGTGTACATGCGGCATTCCCGGGACATATAAATCGGGAACGGGGACAGCGCCATGACCAGCGCGGCCAGAAGAGCGGCGTTTTGCGAAACGCGGCGGCGCAGGAACGCGTAGGACAGTCCGATGAAAGCGAGATTGATCAGCGCGAAAGGGGCCCGGGCCGCGGCTTCGCTTTCCCCGAACGCTCGGAACGCCGCCGCCGTGATGTACGTGACCGGCAGGCAGCGGTCGTATTCCCCCTGCACGGGAACGAACAGGGTTCCCTGGGCGAGGAGCGACTTGGCGGCGAAGACGTGATAGAGCTCGTCGGTCCAAAAGCCGAAACGCCCGATGTCGTGGAGGCGCAGGGCGGCGCCGGCGGCGAGGAGGACGGCCAACAGCCAAAGGTCCTTCCTTCCCCGAAGGGAGGCGGCTCCGGCCGCGGCAACGACGGGCGGCGGCGGGAGCGTTCGGCCGCCCCGATTCATAATGCGGAGGAAAAAATTCGGCCGTCCGTCGCCCGCGTCATCCCGCGCGGCTGTCGGCGGTGAGGATGGGACTCTCCGGCTCCGGCGTTTCCAGGACGACGGTCCTCCCGTCGGGCAAACGCTCGCGGACGCGCATGCGGCGCAGGATGATATCCCTCAACTCGGGATCGACGAAGTCGCGGTTGCTCAACCGCCACTCCGTGGTGACGAAAGAAAGGCCGGGATTCCCGTCCAGGATGGCGTGGAGTTGCTCCGGCGAAGCCACCAAGCCGGGCTCGTAGGCGTAGCGAGGACTTTTTTCTTCAACGAAATAGAAGTCCGGCATGCGGCCGTGGTAATAGAAAAAGGCCCGCGGGTCCGTGGTCATCACGGGCCCCGCCTTGGCCTTTTCCACCGACGCGCCGGGAAAGCTCTTCCAATCGATGTGGTGCCAGGTTTCGGGCTCGAAGCGGGCCTTTTCCAGCCAAGGCTGTCCGAGACCGTAGGCCATGGCCAAAAGAAGGCCGGCTCGGGCGATCCGGCCCGCCCCCGCCGACGGCACGGCCCGCGCCGCGGCCGCCGCGGCCGCGGGCAGGAGGGCGGCGAAAAGCGCGGCGGGCGCGGCGATGAAGAACGGAAAAATGTAGAAAATGTAGCGGTCGCCTTTGCGGCCGAAAACGAAGGAATGCAGGAGGAAAAGGCCGACGAACGCCGTCACCATAAACACGCCTTTTTTTCCATACTGCCGGATCAGGAGGCAGGCGCCCAAGGGATAGGCGTAAAACAAGGCCGGATACTCGTCGGCCAGGAAATAGCGGTAAAAGTGGTGGTCGGTGGCCTTGTAGGGGGCCCAATCCGGCACGCCGCGCGCCACGGCCCACAATCCCGCGAGAAATTTGCTTTCGAAAGCCAGCAGGTACAAAAAGCCGGCGGCGCACAGCCCGAGAACGACGGCGTATTTGGAGACCGCCGCTTCGCGCGCCCCGCCGACGGCCCATTGCCGAAGAAGCATGACCGCCGCGTAGCCGCCGACGACGAAAGCGAAATTAAAAGCCAGCTCATGCAAAGACAGCGCCGCCACGAACAGCACGGCGGAAACGGCCAGCCTCAGCACGTTGATCTCATGCTTCGCCTCCAGGGCCGCCCAGGGCCCGCTCCGCGCCGACCGCGGCCGCGCGTCCTCGAAGCCCAGGAAGAACGCCAGCGCCGTGAAGAAAAAGGCGAACTGGAAGGGCGCGTACATACGGCATTCCCGCGCCAGACGGATGGCGAAGGGCGAGAAGCACATGACGAAAACGAACACGAGGGCCGTCCTGGCGGAAAAAAGCTTTTTCAGCGCCAGCGTCGCCGCCAGGATGAAAAGCATGTGGATGAGAACGAAGGGGACCCGGGCGGCCGCCTCGCTTTCTCCGAACAAACGGAAAGAAGCGGCCGTTAAATACGTCACCGGGACGGCCCGGTCGTATCTCCCCACCGTGGGAACGTACAGGCTGCCGTCCGACAAAAGAGATTTGGCCGCGAGCACCTGGAACAGCTCGTCCGTCCAAAAACCGAACCGGCCCACATTCTCCAGACGCAGGGCCGCGCCGCCCGCCAGCGCGGCGGCCAGGAGAAAAACGAAACCGTAGCGCCGCGTCCTCGGAACGTCCCCGCGGACAACCGCCCGGCAAGAGCCGGCGCCTCTTTCCGCCGCGGGCGTCGCTAAAGCGTTGATTTCCATGAGCCGGCCTCCGAAGCAGCGACATACGTATTCAATAGGACGGCCGCCCGACGCGTGGAACCGAACCGGCCCAAGACCAGGGGCCCGACGGACACGGCGTCGAAATAGTGGCCGGTTTCCTCGAGGCGGGCGCGGGCCTTGCAGCCCGGGATGGCTTCGAACACCGCGAGGCGGCCCGCCGCCACGTCGGCATGTTCCCGCCCGAATTCCACAAACAGGACCGGCGGATGGTCCGGCGGCAAGGCCCTCGCGTGAGCGTAAGCATCATAAAACGCCCGCACCTTGCGGAAAGTCTCCAGCGAAATATCCTCGCTCATCCTGCGGTCTGTTCGGAACCGCCGGCGCCAGTAATCTTCGCGTTCAGCGTCCTGGCGGCCGGCGCCGAAGAGGACGACGGCCTCCAGCGGCCTTCCGGCGGCGGCCAGACGCAGAGCGTCCGAGCATCCCATGGAATGGCCCATGGCCAAAACCGGCCGCGCGCCCTCCCGCTCCAGAAACGCGTGCGCGGCCAAAGCCGTGGGCGCGGGGTTCCAGTCCTCCGCTTCCGCTCTCGGAAATGGCAAAGGGCTGGCGCCGTAGCCGGGATGGTCCACCGATAATACGGCGTAACCCGCCGACATCAAAATCTGACGGAGCACGAATGCCGCCGGCTGGCGCGCCCCGCCGGAGTGGGCGCCGTGGAACAACAGGGCGCTTTTCGCGTTGTGCGTTCGCCGCGGCCTCTTCCACCAGGCCGCCGCGCCGCTGTCCAGCGTGATTTTTTCTCCCGGCGCGTAAGACGCCAAAGCGACGGCGTAAAGATGCCGTCCCGAGACGGCGAGAAATCGCGTCAACGTTTTCGTCTCGCCGGGATGAAGGATCGCGGCCGCCAGGCTCAAGGCCGCAGGAGCGAAATAAACGGCCGTTCGGACACCCCGCGCCGAGCGCGCGTAAAGCTCGTCCATGATCCAGCCCAGCCACACAAAACCCGCCATCGCCGGCACCAGCAAAAGGATCGGCAAGGACGGCAGAGAAGCCCATCCGCTTGCCAGCGCGGCCGCGGCTCCGGCCGCGTGCAGCGCGTAACGGCCTCGAATAAAACTCGTTGTCACGCCCGCCGCCAAGCCGGTCACGATACCGACCCACAGGGGCGCCCATGCCCCCCATGCGGAAGTCCAAAGCCAGGCGGCCAGGCCTGAAGTCGCGGCGCCCAGGGCCGCGCGCGCGGGTCTTCCCCCGTCGGCGATGCCGGCGGCCGCGAAACGAATCCAGGCGGCCGCGGCGGTCAACAACAAAAGCGCGTCCCAACGAGGACGATCTTCCATTCCGGCGAAGATCGCAGCCATGAGAACTCCGCCCCCCCAAAGGGCCGTCGTTCTGAATTTCGAATGAGGCGAGGATGAAGGGCGGGCGGCGGCGTGAACGCTGGAAAATTTTACGTGTGCCGGAATTCCGTCGCGCACGGGTCTGGTTAAACCGCGGCTTCCAGCGCGCGTTCGCGGACAGCGGCGCGCGCCCGCGCCTCGCCCCGCCGCCGGACGACCCGCGCCGGGTTTCCCACGGCGATGGAAAGAGGCGGCACGTCCCGCGTGACCACCGCGCCGGCTCCGATGACGCAGCCTCGGCCGAGCCGCACTCCGTCCAGGATCACGGCCCCCGCTCCGATCCAAACGTCGTCTTCAACGACGATCCCCAGGTCGGTTTTCTTTTGGAACATCATGGGCGTGTCCGGATCGTCGAAGCCGTAGTTTCCGGCGATGAGCGTGACGTTGGGCCCGATGTTGACGTAATCTCCCACCGCGATGGGCGCCGAGCCGGCCGCCAACATGGTGAAGCTGTTGACGCCGCAATGCTTGCCCAGCGTGATGGCGCCCGTGGTGGTGATGAGCCGGACGTAAGGCCGGATGTTCACCCCCGGCGACAGGCGGATTTGGGACGACAATTGCAGATCCGCCCGGGCGCTCACCAGGCAGCGATAGCGCAGGGAATAGTAAAGGCTGCGGGCGAAACAGGGCAGAAGGTAGCGCCCCAGCGTGCGCGTCAACGTTTGCAGGTTCATGTTTTCGCCAGGACTCCGACGGGGAGGTCCGCTTTCTTGGACAGGATTCCGCCCAGGAAAATCGCCCCGCCCCACGCCGTAAACACAAGCCGGAACAACAACAGCACCAATGAGACCGCCAGCGCTTGTTCGACCGGCAGTCCAAACTTCACCAGGAAGAAAGTCAAAACGCCCTCGCGAACCCCCAGCCCGTTGATGGAGATGGGCAGGGCCTCCAACACGAAGACCAGGGGCACCACCTGGGCGATGTAGAGCCAGGGAACGCGGGCGTGCACCGCCGCGGCCGACACGTAAACGATGCAGAACGCCTGGGCGTAAAACAGGAGGGACAACAGGCTGATGCGGGTGAAAAGAGCCCATTCGCCGCGGTAGGACGCCACGGCGGCGTGAAACCGGACCACCGCTTCCGCCAGGCGCGCCAGCCGGCAAGCCGCCAGCAGCCGGACCAGAGCGCGATGGGCCGCCTCGCTGAACACCAGCCATACCCCGATGAAGAGAGCGCCGTAAGCCGCTGTGATCAAAAAGCTCAACCGCCAATCGCCCGTGAGGTCGCGGCTGAAGAGGGACGCGCCGAAGCCGAGAGACACCAGCACCAAAAGCCCCGTCAGCCGCTCCAAAAACACCGCGGCGGCTGAATCGAAAGCCCTCCCGCTGGCGACGCCCACGTCGTAGGCGCGGTAGACGTCGCCGCAGTAACGGCTGGGCAAAAAGGACGAGACGAAATTTCCCGCCAGATAGCTGTTCACCAAGCGATGCAAGGGCACGCGGATGCCTCGGAAGCGAAGGAGTACGTTCCACCGCATGGCCGACAGGTGGAACTGCAGGTACATCATGGCCAGACCGAGGGCCATGTAAACCATGTTGGCGTTCTTGAGGAGTTGCCCCATGTGCCGAAGATTGACCTGGGCCAGAAGCCATGCCATGACCCCCAGGCCCACGGCCAACATGACGGCCCGGGAAACCTTCCGCTTCATATCAGGCCCGCCGTCCGGTACCAGCCGGCGGTGCGGCGCAGGCCTTCCTCCAAATTCACCTGAGGCTGAACGTCCAAGAGGCGGGCGATCTTCGAGGCGTTGAAGGCGCGGTCTTTGCGAAAAAAATCGGCGCGGCGGCGGAAGAGCGGGGGCTCCAGGCCCAGGGGACGGCAAATCCCTTCGCACAAAATCGAGGCCGTCCAAAGCGCGCCGAAGGGCAGGCGCCAGCGCGGCGGCCGCACGCCCAACACGGCGGCGATGCGGTCGGCCAGCTCGCGCAAAGTGGTGGCTTTCTCCCCCGCGATGATGAACACCTGCCCCAGGGCCTTTTCGTTTTCACCGCAGGCGATGATGCCCCGCACCAGATCGTCGATGTAGGTCAGATGGTAGAGCACGTCGCCTTTTCCGAACATGACGAAGGTCCCCTTGCGGATGGCGCGAAAAAGTTTGAGGAACCGGCGGTCCCCGGGGCCGTAGATGCCCACCGGCCGAAAAACGGCCGCCGGCAAGCCGCGGGCGACGTAATCCAGGACCAGCTTCTCCCCCTCCAGCTTGGTGCGCTGGTACGGATCGCCCGGGTTGAAGGGCGCCTCTTCGTCGGCGGGAGGGTTCTCCACGTGTCCGTGAACCCCCACGGTGCTGCAATGCACCAAACGCTTGACGCCTCCGCGCAGGGCCGCGTCCAGCACATGCTTGGTGCCCAGGACGTTGACGTTGTGGTATTCGGCGTCCGGCAGGCCGGCTTCCCGGTAGGAGGCGGCGATGTGGTAGACAGCGTCCATCCCTTCCACCGCCCGCGCCACCGAATCCCCGTCCGTCAGGTTCCCTTCGCGAAGGACGACCCCTTCCCCGGCGAGGCCGGCGGCGCGCCCGGCGGAGCGCACGAAGCCGTGCACCTCGTAGCCTCGCTCCAGCAAGGCCCGCGCCAGATGGGAGCCGGTGAATCCCGAAACCCCCGTCACCAAGGCTTTCATGCCGGCCGTCCCGGTTCCGTATCAAAAGACAAATGCGTCATGTCGCGCGTTCCAGCCTTTCCACGGAGCTCTGCAAAATGAGATGGTCCGCAAGAGACGGCGCCTCGGACTTTCGGACGATTTCGTATTTGGCCGGAAACAAGGCGCGGCACTCGTCGATCTCGCGGCGCTGTTTCACCTGGGTCCAGCCCAGCTCCCTCGCCATGACGGCGGCGCAAAACTCCAGGTCGCCGCCGGGGTCGCCGGCGGTTCCCAGCTCCAGGCGCCGCATCACGGCATCGGAAAGTTTCACGGCCATTTCGTTGCGCACGGCGTGGCGCACCTCCGCCGCCAGCAGGCGCCGCGCCGGCGGCCCGGGCTCCTTTTCGTCCAGGCATTCCAGGACCTCCGCGTGGCCGGACCCGTAAAGGGAGGCCAGACGCTCCAGGGAGGCGTCGTCCAGGCCGGCGGGCCGGCGGGCGATCAGGCCTGCCACGTACGGGGAAAAGCGCCCCACGCTCCCGCCGTGAAGAGGCGTCGCCGAGGTGAAGGAAGGCGGCGGCGTTTTCTCCAGTTTTCGGAACGCCTGGTCCACGGCCTTCTCCGCCACGGACCGCGCCGTGGTGTATTTGACGCCCACCACGGACATGAGGCCCTCGATGCCGTCCTCGCTTCCATGATCCAGTATCTTGTAGTGCTTCATCAGGCTCACCCGCCCGCTCTCCGCCGGCTGTTCGCAGCCGGGAAGCTGGCCGCTGTAGACGAAGGAAACGTCCTCGCGCCGCAGGCCGGCGCCGGGCATGGCGCGGTTCACTTCGAGAAGGAAATCCAGTATTTCGCGCTCGGCGGGGCCCGACAGATCGGGATCGCCTGCGTAGGGCATGTGGCAGGTGCCCGCCAGCGTCGCGCCCCGCCACGGAACCAGGAACAGGACCGGCCCGCCCGGCCTGGACACCGCCGCGGCGCAGTTTTCCACAAGCGGGCGCCGGATCACGAGGTTCATGGCTTTCGTGAAGGGAAATTTGGGCTTCTTCCGGTAGCCGCGCAAGAGGCCCAGCAACCGGTTGATCCACGGCCCGGCGGCGTTGATCACCAGCCGCGCCTGGATGGCCAGGGGTTCGCCCGTCAGCAGGTCTTGAGCCACCACGCCCGTGATGCGGCTGTCGTCCCTGAGGAAGTTTTTCACCTCCACGTAGTTGGCGATCTGCGCGCCCGCCTCGCAAGCGGAGCGCAGGAAGGCCAGCGTGAGGCGGCCCGGATGGGGCATGACGCCGTCGTACCACAGGGCGCCCCCCGCCAGGCGGTCTTCCCGGACGCCGGGGAGCAGGCGCCGGCATTCCTCCGCCGAGACCATGCGTCCCGCCGGCAAGCGGCGCTCGGGATCGGTGATGCCCTCGTTGCGGTCGTAGGCGATGAGATCGTTGATCTTCAGGGCCAGCGCCAGCAGCTCCCGCCCGGGGCCAGCGTCCTCATGGACCGGCATGAGGCAGGGAAGCGGCCGCACCAAATGGGGAGCGATGCGCAGGAGCGCGCGGCGTTCCTGGATGGATTGCCGCATGCGGGGAAAGTCGGCCTGCTGGAGATAGCGCAGGCCTCCGTGGATGATCTTCAGCGTGTTGGCCGAGGTTCGGCCTCCGAAGTCACCCTTGTCCACCAGCGCCACGGAAAGCCCTCGGGAAGCCGCTTCCCAGGCGAGCGCCGCGCCGTAAACGCCGCCTCCCACGACGGCGACGTCGTAAACTTTTCGGGCCAGGGCGCCGGGGTCGCGCTTCATGGCTTATTTCTGCGCCATGGCCATGATGTGCCACCCGAAGGGGCGCACCAAAGCCTTGGGCAGGAGATGAAAGAGCCCGACGAAGCAGGTGTTGTAAACGAATCCCTTGATTCCGCCGTGGAGGCGGCTCTTGACGGGGAACCTCTCCACCACCAGCCGAGCGCGGGAGAAATCCCCCAGCAGGCGGCGGAATTCAGGGATGGAATATTTCCTCAGCACCGGAGCGTCCTCGTGCTCCAGCGCCACTTTCAACACCTTGGACAACAGGTTCAGCCAGGAGACGCGGTTGTAAACCATGAGGATGGCCTCCCCGCGGGGCTTCAGCACCCGGCGGATTTCCCGTATCATCCGAGCCGGGTCGGCGGTGTATTGGAGGACGCCGTGGGCGTAAACCACGTCGAAGCTTTCGTCGTCGAACTCCAGCCGCTCGCCGTCCATCACCCGCAAATCCGCGGACAGCCCCTGCTGGGCGAAATTGGCCCGCGCCAGAGACACGGCCGTGCGCGAAAGGTCCACCCCGGTCGCCTGCGCGCCGCCGCGGGCGAAGCGGACCAAGTCCACTCCCGCGCCGCAGCCGATCTCCAGGAACTTCCTTCCCGCGTAGGCTGAAAAATCCACCACGCGGGGCAAGTAGCGCAGCTTGTCGAAGCGATAGTCGTCCAGATCGCGGAAGAAACCCGGGCTGCCCACGGGGTGCTTGACCACCGCGAGGTCGTGGATGTGCTCGTCCCAGTAATTTCGGACGGAGGCCGTCAGCGGGCTTTCGGGAGCGGGCGGAAGGGGCGGAAGGGCGGTCTGGATCTGCGTCAGCGGCATAGGGCCTCCTGGGGGGACGAAAACGCCGGAGCGATAAACTTGCGGTGCCAGAGGTGGAACACCATGAGGCACCAAAGCGGATGCGCGTGGTTGCGCCGGCCCGACGCGTGCTCCGATTTCAGCGTCTCCACGGCGGCCGGATCGAAAAATCCCAGCCGGCGCACGTCGGCCGGATGGAGCGTTTCTTCCAGGGCCTCCCGCAGATCCCCTCGCAGCCAGTTCTTCATGGGAATGCTGAACCCCTCCTTGCCCCGGCCCATGATTTCGGTCGGCAGGAGGTCGCGGAAGGCCCGCTTGAGGATGTGCTTCCTTTTCCATCCCCGGATCTTGAAATCTTCCGGCAGGGATAAGGCGAGATCGACGACGCGCGGGTCCAGGAAGGGAACGCGCACCTCCAGGGAATTGGCCATGCTGGCAACGTCCACCTTGGCCAGGATGTCCTCCGCCAGGAAGGCCCGCAGGTCCACGTAAGACATGCGGCTCAACGCGTCCCCCAGGGGGCGGGCCTCGTCGAAGCGATCCAGGAGGCCTTGGAAAACGTTCCCGGGCGAGAGGGCGTCCTTGAAAGACCGCGTGTAGAGGCGGCGGCGTTCCTCCAGCGTCAGAAAGGACATCCAGCGGTAATGGCGGATTTCCGTCGGGAACTCCATGCCCCGCAGGAACCGCTTCAGCCTGTTGACCGCGCCTTTTTTCTCTCGGGCCGGCCGCAGGCCCTCGGCCCAACTTTCCACGCCGGCGCGCAAAGGCCGCGGCAGGCGCCCGTACCAGCCGGCCAACCCCTGCGCCAGGTAGGTGTCGTAACCGCCGAAAAGTTCGTCGCCGCCGTCTCCGGCCAAGGCCACGGTGACCCGCGCGCGCGCCTTCTGGGAAACCAGGAACGTGGGCAGGATGGACACGTCGCCGATGGGCTCGTCCAGATATTTTGTGAAATCGTCCAGGAAGGAGCGTGGGTCCGGCTTTAAGATGAACTCGTGGTGCTCCGTGCCGAACCGCCGCGCGGCCAAGCGCGCGTAGCCCAGCTCGTTGTAGCTCGCGTCCTCGAAGCCGATGGAAAACGTCTTGACCGGGGACGATTGGAGCTCGGCCATGAGCCCCACGAGGATGGAAGAATCCACGCCGCCGCTCAAGAAGGCGCCCAGGGGCACGTCGCTCACCAAGTGACGGCCCACAGCGGAGCGCAGTTCCTCGCGCACGGCGCGGGCCGCCTCGGGCAGGGACCAGGAGCGCGCCGCCGGGCGCGGCCGCCACCAGCGTTTCTCGCGCACGCGGCCGTTCTCCGATATCAGCAGGTGGCCGGGCCGCAGTTTGCGGACGCCTTTGAGCAAGGTGCGCGGCGCCAGGGTGTACTCCAAGGTCATGAACTCGTCCAGGCCGGCCGGGTCCACCTCCCGCGGCACGTCCGAGCAGGCCAGGAGCGCTTTCACCTCGGAGGCGAAGGCCAGCAGGTTCTCGTCCAGATAATAAAACAGGGGTTTGATCCCGACGTGGTCCCGGCCCAGCAGGAGCCGGCGGGCCTTGGCGTCCCAGAGGGCGAACCCGAACATGCCGCTGAGCCGGGCGGCAAAGTCCTCGCCGTGCTCTTCATAGCCGTGAACCAATACCTCGGTGTCGGAACCCGTGCGGAACACGTGCCCCGTCGCCTGGAGCTCCGACCTCAATTCACGAAAGTTATAAATCTCGCCGTTGAACACCGTCCAGACGGTGCCGTCCTCGTTGCGCATGGGCTGGCGGCCGGCCTCCAAGTCTATGACGGCCAGCCGCCGCATGGCGAGACCCACGGAGCCGAAAAGGCCCTGCCCGGCGTCGTCCGGCCCTCGGTGCAGGATGCGGTCGTTCATGGCCGACAGCAAGTCCGGGGAGACCGGCCTATCGGGATCGAAGTATTGGACGCCGGCTATTCCGCACATAGGACGCTCCTAAAACGGCGGGTCATGGGATTGAAAACAAGGCCGCGCCGCTCACGATTTGCGCGCCGCGGCTTGGAGCGCCGCTTCCGGCCCGGGGGCGCCGGCAAGGTAGAGCAGCGTCTTCTGCAGCTTCTCCGCGTAGGCGGCGCGGCCGTAGGCCTTATCGTAAAGCTCGCGGGCCTTGCGGGCCAAGGCTTGCCCGCGCTCGGGCTGGTTGAGGACGGACAAGATCCCGGCGGCCAGGGCTTCGGGAGCGCACTCCACCAGGACCGCCTCTTTGTCCGTCAGTATCTGCGTGTGCGTTCCCAGGTTGGTCGCCACCAAGGGCCGGCCGCTGGAGATGTATTCGTAAAGCTTCAGCGGCGAGTTGCTGCCCGTCATCCGCGGCGACACCAGGACGTCCGCCCGCCGGATGAACCTCTTCACCGTGTTGGGATGCATGATGCCCGTGAAGATGACGCCGTCCCGCAGGCCGAGCCTCTCGGATTGTTCCCGCATGGCCGACAACTGGGCCGGCGCGCCGCCGATCAACACGAACAAAGCCTCGGGCGCCAGGGACAGCACGCGCCGCGCGGCCGAAAGCAGGAGCGGAATGCCCTGGTAATGCTCGAAGGTTCCCGTGTAAAGAACCACCTTGCGGCCTTCGAACCGCCGCCAGTTGACGAGGGCGTCCGGTATTTCGTCGCCCCGGTCGTGGTAGGCGATCTCGTCGAAGAGAGAATTTTCGATCAACACGCTGGGCGTGCCCAGGCCCAAACTCTCCACGGTCTTTTGGAGTTCCGGGCAAATGGTGATGACGGCGCTGGCCTCCCGTATGGCCCGCTTCTCCAGAAAGGCGAACAACCGGATGAGCCACCGGCTCCGCGAAAAGGCGAAGTTCTTCAGTTGCTGGGGCAGGCTGGAATGCATGTCGTAGACCAGCCTGAGCCTGGGAAAAAGACGCTTGTATGCGAGGCAGAAGAACACGGCTTCCTCGTGGGCGTGCACCGCGTCGTAGTTTCCCCGGGCCAGCATGACCAAAGCTTTCCAAAAAAGAAAGACGTCGAGCGCCAGCTTGGCGGCCGACGGCCCCACCTTGACCCGGTTGATGAACGGGACCTTCCAGCTTCTGTAAATGCGCGTGCGGGGCAGATCGACGTCCCGGCCCAGGGGGTAGGTGACGATGTCGATTTCGTGACCCAGGGCGCCCAGCGTCTGCGTCCGGTAATAGACGCTGAAAGGCGTGCCCCGGGGCGAAAAGAACGGCTCCGGTACGATCATCAGGATTTTCATGCCCGCCTCTTTCTCATTGGTAGATCTTCTCGCCCGCGCGGTCGTTGCGGCCTTTGGCGTTGGTGAACACCAGCAATTCGCCTATGAGGCCCACCGAAACGATCTGTACGCCCATCACCATGAGCAAGACGCCCAATAACAACAAGGGCCTGTCGGCCAACGCCTGTCCGCCCAAAAATTTTACCGCCGAGAGATAAAGGCTGAGGCCGAACCCTGCGAGGAAGCAGGACCCGCCCGCCGTGCCGAAAAAGCGCAGGGGCGTCGCGGCGAAGCGGTCGATGAAAAGGAGGGCCAGGAGGTCCAGGAGGCGTCGGACGTAGACCCCGGCCGAATAGACGCCCACCGCGTTGATCTCCCGCCTCTGCCGGACGGGCGCCTCGCAGACGGAAAATCCCTGCCGCGCCGCCAGCACGGGGAGGAACCGGTAAATGTCCCCGTAGAGCGGCATGTCCTTCACCACTTCGCGGCGGAAAAGTTTCAGGGTACAGTTGAAGTCGTGCAGGCGGACGCCGGAGATTTTCCGCACCAGCCAATTGTAAAGATCCGTGTGCATGCGGTTCAGGCGGGAATCGCGGCGGTCCACGCGCCGGCCGTTGACGAAATCGTGCCCTTCCTCCAACTTGCGGAACATCTTGCGGATTTCCTCCGGCTCCACCTGCAGGAAGGAGCCGAGGGTGAGGATGAGGCGGCCCCGGGCGTGGCGGAACCCGGCGGCCATGGCCGGCGCCACGCCGCGCGCCCGCGGCAGGCGCAGGATGCGCGCGTCGCGCACGAATTTTTGGAAACCCTCGATCTCGAAGAATATGCGGCGGCTGTTGCCGTCGTCCACGAAGATGAACTCGAAGGTCTTCCTTTGCTCCTGGAAGAGGTTGGCCAGGTAGGCGTACATGCGCGCGGCGTCCTCAAGGTTCTCATCCACGTAGACGATGACCGAGACATCGGGCGCAAGCTTGGCCCGGGCGCGGGCGCCTTCGGCGGGCGGCGCGGCGCCCCCCTCCAGGGCGCGGGCGAGGCCGGAGACGATTTCTTCCTGTTGGGATTTAGGAGCGGGCATGAGGGAGCGACGGGGCCGACGAGTCGGCTCCGCTTGGAAAGCGGGTGGAGATCGGGCACGGCGACGGCAAGGGGGGTTTGCGCAGCATCAATTCACCAGGGGACACGGGCGTGATCGCCTCAAATAAAAAACGTGAGACCAAGTCTGGGGTCTCACGTTCTCGTGTCAACCGGGTGGGCCGGGACGACGCGCGTCCCGGCTCTTATGGATCGTCCATCACACTATACCACTTCCCGGACGGCGCTGTCAACGCCGCCTTTCCCGACGGAAATTATCGGATCACGGCCAAGGAGTGGTAGGCGACGCGGCCGGAGTCCCCGGTGATTCGGCAGATGTAGACCCCCGACTCCACGGCCCGGCCGGCGCCGTCGCGGCCGTCCCAGGCCGCCCGGCCGGCGCTCCCGCGCTCCAGGCGCCGCACGGCGTTTCCCAAGGCGTCGAAGATGTGGACCTCCACCGCCCGCCGCCCGAATTCCAGGATCTGCGCGGCGCCGGCGAAGGACAGGAACTTCCGTCCGGGCTTTAAGTCGGCCGCTGATTCGCCGGCCTCCGCCGCCCGGCGCACCACGCGGATCTCGACGGTGCCGGCGTTCCCGGCTCCGTCCACGGCGGTGATGCGGATGCGGTTCTCCCCATCATGAAGGGGTATGCCCCCCGCGGCCCACTGGCCCGTGCCGGAGGCGTCGCCCGCATCGCCGCGGTCGTTGCTCCAGGACACGCGCGCCACGCCGTCTTCGTCCGCGGCCGTTCCCGTCAAATCCAGAGTCCTTTGGTCCGGCGCGGCCTCCACGCCGTCCGCCGGGGCATGGACCTCCACGGCCGGGGCGGAGTTCCCGGCCACGGTCCCCGGATTTTCAGCGCCGACGGATCCCGCCCCATCCGCCGGCACGCGGAACCCGGCGCTGTTGACGTTTCCCTCCTTGTCCGTCACGTACAGATAAACGGGCCCGCCGGGGGGCAGGGCCCCCAGGTTCGCCTTGACGCCGACCCGCGCGTCCGACCAGGACGACGGCGGCTGAATCTCCAGGATGGAGCAAGCGCCGTAGGTAGGAGCGTTGCCCAACTCCACCCGGGCCTGCGTGTGGTTCAAGTAGACGTCGTCGAAATCCACCCACGTGGAGGGAGAGGCGCTGCTGAAGTAGTTGCCCACGGCCCAGTCGCCGGCCAGGTTTCCGTCGTCGGAGTCGAAATCGCCCGTGATGACGCCGCGGCCGTTGGCCGGGTCCTCGAAGTGCGGCTTCCAGTCGAACACCAGCTTGTTGTTCCACCAGACGCGGCAACGGCCGTCGTTGGCGTTGAGCGAACTGCTCTTTTTGTAATAAACCGCCATTTTGTTCCAGCCGTAAGGTCGGTCCGGAATGGCGTTGAGCTGGGCCATGCCCCGCGTGACCAAAGGTTTTATGAATTCGAACATGTAGTGAAATCCATCGTCGTGGCCGATGGCCGGATAGATATTGATTTTCCCTTCCGACGTGCTGTTGGTGCTGTAAAGTCGGATGATCTTGAACTGGTGGGTGCCCGAACCGGCGCTGGCGATGTCGAATCCGTCGGAAAGGCGCATGTAGAAGGAGGAGAAATATTCCGGCCGATCCTCGGCCGGGATGGCCAAATAACCCAGGCCCACGTGGGTGCGGCGGTAGAAACCTTCGCCCGGCCGCGAGGTGCGGGGACTTTGGCGGCTGTAATCCACGGGGGAAGGGTTGGCCGACCCGTTGTAGGCGGACCAGGTTTCGTAGGGATTGGCGGCGAGGCTGCCGTCGTTGAAATCATCGAACACGCGGATGAGCTTGTCCGAGGCCGGGTGGAAATCCCCGTGGACGCCGAAACTGGAGCCTTTCGCCGTCAGAACGGCCCCTTCGGAAAGCGCGCCTTCCACGGCGGAAACGGACGGCGCGGCGCGAAGCGCGGCCCCCGAGCAAAGGGCGGCCGTCAATACGAAAACGGAGCGGCGGATCTTCATGACACACTCCCGACATTGAGATGGTTAGATCGCGGTATAACGGTGGCCTTGGGAGGAACGCGCCCTAAGAACTTCCGTGGAGGAAAATGTCCACGTCCGGCGTAAGCATCTTAAGTAAAGCAGGGCTTGCGCCGGACTTCAAGGGTTTTTTTAGGGTGGAAACGTCCGGCTGCCCGTCCGGACGTAGACGCGCATGTCCCCCGCGGGCCGGCGGACGTAATCCGCGGCGTGGTCCTCTAGAAAACTTTCCAGAGCCTCCAGGTAGGGCGCGGCGGCGAACTCCGGCACGGGCACAACCAGCCCGGGAGGGTTTTGTTCCAGTTGCAGCCTCAAGGAGAGGCGGGACAGCCGGTCCGCCAGCGCCGGGAACCGGCGGAGCGGTTCTTCTGCCGGCGGTCCGCCGGGATTGGTCCAGGCGCTGAAAAAATACGTGGCGTTCTTTCGGAAGACGGGGTGGTAGGGAGGGCTCGCGGCCACAGGCGCCCCGGCGGGCGACCACTCGAGGAGCTTGTTCCCCCTGCGGATGTTGGCCTCAAGGAACCGGTCGCGCAAAAGCGGCGCTCCCCGCCGGGCTTCTTTCGCCAGGGAGGCCGCCAGCAGCAGCCCGCACGCCGCCCAGACCCAGACCGGGCGGCGGCTTTTGAGGGCCGCCGCGAGCAAGGCCGCCAAGGGAGCGGCGGCCGCCAGGAGAACCACGTACATATATTGTTTCCAAGGGTAGTGAACCCAAAGCAATTGGCCGACGGCGAAGAGGCCCAGCGCCCCCAGGCCTTTCTGCTCCGGGCGCCGCGCCTTCAGCAGGACAGCCAGACCGACGGCGGCTCCGGCCAAGGCCGCCAGGAGGAGGGGATCGGCCAGCGCTTGGCCCGCCAGGGCTTTGGCCAGCCCGAACCGGGGGCGAAAGGCCGCCATGTATTCGGAGTGAAGGGGCACGGCGACTTTGAAATAGAACATGGGGTCGAGGCCGGCCGCCGAACAAGCGGCCTGCAGTACCGCCAGGGCCGAGAGGGCGCCGGCGGCCAGCTCCAAAATTCGGCGCGGCGCCGTTCCGGCTTTTATCTCTCCGCTACCGTGCAGAACGACCGCGATGGCTTGAAGCAGGACCAATTTCGGCGTCAACGCCGACGAGGCGGCGAAAAGGAAACCGGCGGCGAACCAGCGGCGCGGGCCGCCGCGGCCCAGCGCCCAGAGGCCGGCCAGGCCGAGGGTCAACGCCAGATGGTCGGAGCGGAATTCCAGGAGGGTGCGCAGGACGGGAAACTGCAGGGCCATGACGGCGGCGGCGGTCAGCGCCGCCAGCTTTTCCCGGCGCGCGGAAAAGGCGCCCATCAGGAGGAGGGCCAAAAACCCCACGGACGCGGCCGCGAAAACCACATTGACGAGACGGAGAAGGGCCAGGGACTCGAAGGCCTGGGGCAGGCGTTTCAGAAGCGGCGCGTAGAGCGTCCAAAAATACGGCGGGTGGTCGAAGAAGAAATCGTGGTACGGCCGGCCGCCCTGAGAAGTTTGCCAGACGGCGTGCAGCTCGGTGATCTCGTCGTAGTTGAAAGGCTGGGCTCCCGCGTAGAGAAAGGCCCAAAGGAAGACGGCCGCCGTGAATAAGAAGAGGAGAAGGGTTTCGGGATTCTGGAGGGAAGAGGGCGGCC
>JBQTIM010000108.1:0-2440 GCA_052388135.1 Elusimicrobiota bacterium | reverse complement strand
GGTCTCCAGCTCCTCGTTGGTGCTCTGGAGCTCCTCGTTGGTGGAGAGCGTCTCCTCGTTGGCGGCTTTGAGCTCCTCGTTGGTGACGCCCTGCTCTTCGATCACCTTCTGCATGTAGTCCTTGGTGACGGCCAGCTCCCGCTGGAGCTGGACGATGCGCCGGCTTTCGGAGCGCCGCCGCGTCGCCGGACCCGCCGGCGCCTTGGAGGGGGCGGGCGGCGCGGCGTCCCGGAAGATCACCAGGAAATAGTGCTCCTTGTGGAAGGGGCTCGACACGGGCACCACCTCCACGTCCACGTCCTTGAATTGTCCCTGGCTGCGGACCTGGAGCCCGGTGCGGCGGGAGGGCAGGCCGGTCTTGCGGGCCTTCTCCACCGCCGCCCGCAGGTCCACCAAGAGCCCTTCCCGCACCATCCGCATCAAGTTCAAGCTGGCCTTGCCCGGGGCCAGCTCCAGATAGGCGCTCACCTTGCCGCGCGTCTGAAGGATCTCCATGTCCTCGCCCGCAAGAACGGAGGCCGGCGCGTACTTGTTGAGAAGGATGCGGTCCACCTCCCTCTGCATGTCGAACTCGCTCCAGGAGGCCGGCCCGGCCTTTTTCTTCCCCGCGTGGGTTTTCTCGGCGGCGGCCGTCTCGCGGGCTCGCGAATGGAAGGCCAGATGGGGGCGCGAGGGGACCAGCCGCTTGCAGTACACGTTGTTCTTCTTGTCCACGGTCGAGAACCTGTCGGAAAACGTGTGGATGGTCTCGGAAGCGCCCAGCACCAGGAAACCCGAGGGCTTCAGGGCGTAATGAAAGATGGAGAAGATTTTGTTTTGGAGGTCCTGACCCAGGTAAATCAGCAGGTTGCGGCAGCTGATGATGTCCAGCTTGGAGAAGGGCGGGTCTTTGGTGACGTCCTGGCGCGAGAAGATGCACATGTCGCGGATGGTCTTGTTGATGATGAACTTCCCGTCGGACTTGTAGAAGAACCGCTGCAGGCGTTCGGGAGAGACGTCCTGGGCGATGTTGGGCAGGTAGACGCCCGCGCGCGCCTTCTGCAGGGCCGACTCGTTGACGTCGGTGCCGAAAATCTGGACGGGGACCTGGCTGATCTTCTCGCCGAGGAATTCCAGCAGGGTCATGGCGATGGAGTAAACCTCTTCACCGGTGGAGCACCCCGGCACCCAAATGCGAGCGGGGTCTTCGGGCGCGCGGTGCTTCAGCACCTCGGGGAACACGCGCCGGCCCAGGGCGGCGAACGTCTCGGGATCGCGGAAAAAGCGCGTTACCCGGATGAGGATGTCCTGGCAAAGGGCCTGGGCCTCCTCCGGATGCTTCTCGATGTGGCGCACGTAGTCGGCGGGCTTCGCCATCTTCAGAAGCGCCATGCGGCGCAGGATTCGTCGCTGGATCGTCGGGCTTTTGTATTCCGAAAAGTCCACTCCGGCGGCGGCGCGGATGAGCGAGAAAATTCTTTTCATGGTCTCGTCTTCCCAGCCCGCGGGGAGGCGGGTGTCCGGTTCCAGAGGATATCGGGCGATCCTCGCCAGTTCCTTCACGATGCCCGCCACCGGGAGCACGAAGTCCGCTCCCCCCGCCTCGGCGGCGCTTTTGGGCATGCCGTCGCAAAGCGCGGAGGAGGGCTCCTGAACGAACGTGATGCCGCCCTCGTCCTTCACGGCCTTCAAGCCGAGGGCGCCGTCGGTGCCCTGCCCAGACAGGATGACGCCGGCCGCCGACGGGCCGCGGTCCGCGGCCAGGGATCGGAAGAAATGGTCCACGGGCATGCACGGACCGGTCCCGCTGAAGGGAGAAACCTCCAGCCTCCCTTTCCGCAGGGAAAGTTGACAATCGGGGGGAACGACGTAGACGTGGCCCGGCTTGATGCGGCGGCCGCGCCGCGCCGCGCAAACCGTCAAACGCGTCCGCCGGGAAAGCACGTCGGCCAGCACGTCCTGCTGATCGGGCTCGAGGTGTTGGATCAGGATGAACGACAGGGGGGCGTCCGGAGTGAAGGGACCGATGAGCCCGCCGACGGCGTCCAAGCCGCCGGCCGACGCGCCGACGCCCACGAGAAGGAAACGCTCGGCCGGTCCGGCCCCGGTTCGGCGGCGCTGTGGCTGCTTAGAGTTCGGCTCGCGGCCGGAGGGGTTTTTCATGTTCGTCCGACGTTCCGGCCATTGCGCGTCGCTGGCCCGGCTCTTTTTGGGAACACTCCAATTTTACATTTTGACGGAAGCTCATGACAACCCGTCACGCAAATATCATAGAATGTTGGCCATGCCTCTGCCAAGCCTCACCCGCCCCATCGTTTTTTTCGACCTCGAGACCACCGGCCTCATGGTGGATCAGGACCGCATCATCGAGATCGGCCTTCACAAAGTCAGCCCGGACGGGTCGGCCTACAAGCTGACCCAGCGCTTCAACCCGGGCATCAAAATCCCCTGTGAATCCTCC
>JBQTIM010000107.1:0-2692 GCA_052388135.1 Elusimicrobiota bacterium | reverse complement strand
CAACGGCGCGTGGCGACCGTTCATCGGAGGCGGCGTTTCCATGCTTCGGGGAGAGCTTAAGACGTCGGGCCCGCTGAACAGCCAGAGCGATTCGGATACCGCAGCCGGACTTTGGGCCGGAATTGGGACCGTTTATGTCTGGTATGAAATTCTCAACACCGGCGTTCATGCCAAATATTCAACGGGAGACGTCGATATCAATGGAACGAGCCTCGATGCCGGCGGAGTTCTGTTGGGATTTCTTGTCGGTGTTCATTGGTAAAAGGCGAGTTTCGAAAGGAGAATATCCATGGGGCAAGTCAGGCGTAGCGCAAAGGAGCCCTGAAAAACCGCGTCGACAATGAGAGGCTTCCGGGCGGCCTGGAAACGCGATTCGAGTCTGTGGAAAACCGGGGTCAACGTTTTCAAAGAGGCCGCCGGCGTTTTGAATCGGACCGATCCCCTCCTGGTCCTGGGGTGGCACGCGGCCACTTAGAAGTCCTTGCTTTTCGAATACGAACCGCCCCCTCCCGCGGTTGATGGTCATCCCAAAAGTTATGTGCTATATTGGGAATAGAACAGATACTCTTTGGAGCCAGCGCGGTCTCCCCGCCGAAGTTTCGGCCAAATTTTGCAGAAGACACCATTTTAAAGGCGTGATCATGACGACGTCCGTTCCTCAACCCACCGACCCTATGGAAAAAAATCCGGCGTCCCCCGACGGCAACCGCGAAGACTACCTCTACCGCCTCCGCCATTCCGCCACCCATGTGATGGCCCAGGCGGTGCAGGAGCTCTTCCCCGGAACCAAACTGACCATCGGTCCTCCGGTGGAGGACGGTTTTTATTACGATTTCGAAACCCCCGCCCGCTTCACGCCCGAGGACCTGTCCCGCATCGAGGTCCGCATGAAGGAGATCGTCCAGGGCAACCACGCCTTCACCATGAGCACCCACGACAGCGCCGAGTCGCGCAAGTTTTGGGAGAGCCGAGGGGAGAAATTCAAGGTGGAGCTCATCGACGACCTGAAACAGCCTTCCGTCACCCATTGCTCCCACGACACGTTCGTGGACCTCTGCCGCGGCCGCCACCTGGAAAGCACCAAGGACATCCGCCATTTCAAGCTGCTCAAGGTCGCCGGCTCCTATTGGCGCGGCGACGAAAAACGCGAGCGCCTTCAGCGCATTTACGGAACGGCTTGGCCCTCGCACAAGGAACTGGAGGATTACCTCAAGCGCCTGGAGGAGGCCAAGAAGCGCGACCACCGGGAGCTGGGCCAGCGCCTGGGCCTCTTCACCATCGAGCACGAGGAAGGCGGTTCGGGCTTCATCTACTGGCTGCCCAAGGGCGCCATGGTGCGACGCCTCGTCGAAGATTGGCTGAGGAACCTTTTGGAGGCGGAGGGTTATCAATTCGTCTACACGCCCCACGTGGCCCGCGCCCAGCTTTGGAAAACCTCCGGCCACCTGGATTACTACAAGGAAAACATGTACCCGCCCATGGACCTGGAAGAGCAGGAATTCCTCCTGAAGCCCATGAACTGCCCGGGGCACATCCTGATCTACAAATCCGGCCTGCACTCCTACCGCGAGCTGCCCATCCGCCTGGCGGAATTCGGGACCGTCTACCGCTTCGAGCGTTCCGGCGTTCTCCACGGCCTCATGCGCGTCCGCGGCTTCACCCAGGACGACGCCCACATTTTTTGCCGCCCCGACCAGGTGGAAGAGGAAGTGGCCCGCATCCTCAAAATCATCCTGCGGGTGCTGGAGACCTTCGGGTTCAAGGAATACGTGGTGAAGCTGTCCACCCGGCCCGAGAAATATTCCGGCACGCCGGAAGGATGGGACCACGCCGAGGGCGCTCTCCGCAAGGCCCTGGAGAAGGCCGGCCTGCCCTACGCCGTGGACCCCGGGGAGGGGGTTTTCTACGGCCCCAAAATCGATTTGAAAATCAAGGACTCCATCGGCCGCGAGTGGCAATGCTCCACCGTGCAGGTGGACTTCAACAATCCGGCCCGCTTCCACATTTCCTACCGCGACGAAAAGGGCGGCGAGAGCCAGGTCTTCATGATCCACCGCGCCCTGCTGGGTTCCCTCGAGAGGTTCTTCGGCATCCTCATCGAGCACTACGCCGGCGCCTTCCCGTTCTGGCTGGCGCCCGTGCAGGCCGTGGTCCTTCCCATCAGCGAGAAATCCCAAGACTACGCCCGCCGCATCCAAGCCGAACTGCGGGCGGAGGGCCTGCGGGTTTCCCTGGACGAATCCGCCGACAAGATCGGCGCCAAAATACGCGAGGCCACCCTGCAAAAAATCCCCTACATGCTCATCGCCGGCGGCCGCGAAGCCGACACCCAAACCGTGTCCCTGCGCACGCGCGAGGGGCAGGAGCAGGCCGCCCTCCCCTTGGCCGAAGTCAAAAAGCGCCTCGTCGAGGAAGCCCGGAGCAAAGCGTGGTCCGCCGCGCCGCCGCTTGACAAACCCGCCTCCTAAATTGTATTTTTACTCTTTCGCCAATCTTGAATTAGGAGACCACCCGCATCGGTAAGATACCTGCGCCACGTTCCAATTCTCAAATCAGAGCCCCCCAGGTGCGCCTGATTGATTCCGACGGCACTCAACTGGGGGTTCGGCCCATCACCGAAGCCCTGCGCATTGCCGAGGACCGCGGCCACGATTTGGTGGAGATCGCGCCCGGAGCGAACCCGCCCGTCTGC